>NZ_JBEGDO010000008.1:0-239209 GCF_051913525.1 Pseudomonas sp. PKS
TCGATGCGCCCATGGCGGAATCGTTCTAAAAATGTGTTTTCACACAGCCTGGACCTAAAGCAGCCCACAATGTTGTTCATGGTGAGAAAGAAGCGCACCGTTTTGAAGATCCTGTGCGACCGGGGAGATCGATTGAAGCGTCCTCACAGGTATTTTGTGAAGACACCGACGGTGATGTATCACCGCAATGCCCAAGAGGGCCGCACGGGCAGCAAGGCTAGCATCGAACTAACCCAGTCAGGACGTTGGCGTTTAAGGCCTTTACGTCACCTCCAATTTCTTTTTTTTTGCAATCTTTCTGAAACACCACGCTAGCAAGGAGCACGTCAGAGAGCACATTTTTTGGGCGGTTCGAATGTTATTCCCGTTGATTGTTTACTTGCCAGAATATAGTTCTCGTCACCTAGCGATGCTTGGCGATAGCTAAAACCCATCTTGCATTCTGTGCCAGGATACATGTCGAATTCGTATATTGATTTTCCAATTGCTAATTCTATTTGCTGGTCGTATCGATTTAGCAGAAGAAGCAATGTTGTTGGTGTGAACCCTCCAATCGCCGAATAAAAAATTATCTGGAAAATCACCGTCGCAACAATGTAGCGACTTCCTTTGCTATTAGGCTCAACCCCAAAAATCCACTTTGTGAGTCGTGGTGCATTTGTCGCAAAACTCGATCCGTAAATTAAGAGTGGCGCCATTACGACTGAGATAGGGATGAAAATTGTTCCCGCAGCAATAAAAAGAAATGGAATTGCAAAGATTGCTAAAAAAGACAACGTATGAGGAAAGGTTGTAGGCGGTACATGAGTCATTCCGGCTATTATTTTCCCCGCGATGCTGAACGCGAGATTAGAGCCAATAGCAAATGCGATGGCAATAAGCCCCTTGCCAACCGAGGTTTCATAAAGAATTGCGTAGATGCGATAAACATCATGCGCAACGACACCTAGGCAGTAAATAAAAAACAATATGGCGATCGGCGCAAATAAATTGTTTGCGTCCAGCAAGTAAAGATAACCAAGAAAAGGGAGGCACAGGGTGACATTAAGGTAAAGTTGATGGCGGCGCTCAAGACTTTCGTACCAATTTACTATGCCCTCCAAAAGCTCGGTGAATATATATTTCCCCGGGTGGAGGATTTGCATCGCCCTAACTCCGATCCCGGCTACTAGAAAAAGTACACTTGTTGAAAAATATACAAGTCGCCAATTGGCTGGGATGATAAAAAGTAAAAAGCAAAGAACGGCGCCAATCAATGCGACTCGCTTCATAAGATCACGAAAGTTTTTTCCTCTATTAATTGACTGTGAACCCCCAAGAGCAGTATTGCTCGTCAGCTTTTGATTTTTCATTATTACCATGGTCCTGAATTAAAACGTTTGTTTATGATGAGGTATAGCTACTGCATTATCGGAAAAAGACGCAGAAACTTTAATGTTCTCGTCAAGTCAGCATTGTTCGCCTGACCTGTACTGAAATAGCTCTCGCTCACCCACGGGAGCCATGCGTCTAACAGATCAAAGGTCTGCTTCTGGCCTATTGCTGTCTTTCGCCTTTGGCAGCTTCTGTACAGGTGTACCGACCTAACCTATGCCATAGCCACGTTAAGCCCCATCCACAGTTCTTCACCTGGTTCTAACGGGCACGGAACACCCTTTGTGTTCTTGCACGTTCGTGTTCCACATATTTCGCCATGGTGTTCCTTGGCTATAGGCCACGTGGTTCCTGGCTTCCAGCGCATTCTGAACACGAAGAACACCAAGAACACCGTTTTTTAATGTTACAGTCCCCACGCCCCGGAAAGGGCTTATGCCAGCAGCGCGGCAAGCCCCTAGACTTCCCGAACTTGGCCGCTTGGCGAGGGTATGGACCGGGAACCCTGCAGCTTATCGTTAGTGTCTTGCTCACTGGCTTATATTCCGGGTGGGGGTCCGCATTTGCCGTTTCTTGGGTCCTCCCCATACCCCCCTCCCTACACGGGTACGGGGACTCGCGGTTTCCCTGCAGCTGAGATTTTCCCTGGGATGTCCGTCTTCTGTTTCATTCGTCTGATCGTGCCTAGGTCGTGAAGCTTGCTCAGAGCGCGACTGCATCCCGGTGGTTGATTACCCAAGAGTGCGCATACCTGATTAGCCAGCCGGCCAGCCAATCAACCGATTAGAAGACAGGCAGGCAGAGCTGCCGCTCAGCGGGATGTGTCTTGCGATGCCACTGAGGCTGAGGATCGAGGGTGAGTTGGGTTTTAGGTATATGGTTAGGTATACGGTTCGGTGCTATAGAGGTCACGTGACAATAAAAACGGGGCCTAGATCCCCCTAATTCGATTCCTGTCTCCGCACCATCTTGACGTATCTCATTCCTCTGTGCGCATTAAAAAGCCCGCATTGCACGGGCCTTTTACTTCGACACTTCCAATACTGGCAGCCAATTCATCAGGAGAATTCTAGTGAAGGATTTTGGAGCCACCTATCAGGCACAGAGCACCACAACCCCATCCTCTTCCTCATCCGGCACTTCATCCGTAACAATCACCCGCGCATGAGCGCTGCGCTCATCTTCAATCCGCAACCCGAAATACCGCTCATCGTTGTCATCCCAAAACGCTTCCACCTGGGCCATGGAGGCGTTTTCGAGGAGGACCTCGGCGCTGTGTTCCAGGATGATCGAGTAGCGTGTTTGGGTATTCATTACAAAGGGGCTCGCGACGGCGGGGTGGTGGAGGGGTCGTAAAAAATGCGATGCCATTATGCCGTCTTGCTGGATTTCAGCCCTAACCACTCATCGTTTCAATGACGTTTCTGTACCCAACGGTATGGCTATCCGTCGGGTTAGCCCTGTGCGAGGGGCGATATCGTCGCAAGACCTTTCAGAGGAGGCTCAGGCCTTGTGTTGAGTGAGTGACAAAGATAGGTTCTCCAGGCCGCATCATGGCAGTGGTGCGTGGAACGCCTTCGGGTGTGCCGGGCTCTTTCGTCCCGGTCGGCCAAGCTGCGCACCGCTGCCACCACAACTTGACGCTTCAATACCCCGCACGACCCCAAGCACCTTTCAATGCCGGCGGTTCCGATTTATGGCTGCTGTGCGCGGGAGACCTTTCGGTCTACCGGGTTCCTTTTCCTCGGTTCGCCAACCTGCGCACAGCTGCCGCCTCCTGTTGGGCTGTGGATAAAAGATGTCGTTAGGTCTGGAGGTCGTGCTGCCTTTTTCGCAGGGATGCCCGCTCCCACAGAAATAGCGTGGCTCTATGGTTTGGCTGAATAGCTGTGAGTCACGGAGCGATCCGAGGTTTGAGCGGGATTTCGTAGCAATACCTTTCAGATCAAACCCCAGTCCTTGCGCTGATCAAGCCCCAGGGATAAATTCCCCGGGTCGCGGCAAATTCCGCGACCGGGTTTGGCGACCCGGATAAACTTGGCGCATCAGCGCCCCACACGACTGCAGGCGCTTTTTTTGTGCTCGCGGCTTCGTGCTATGGCGGCTGTGCGTGGGAGACCCTCGGGTCTGCCGGGTTCCAAGTTCCCGGTTCGCCAACCTGCGTACAGCTGCCACCCATTGTTTGGCGACGGTGCGTGGCAGCTCCAACCTAACTTGGAGCCTCATGCATGTTTATATTGAGCACACTCAGGATCCTCGCATCCGCTCTCCGCCCAACCCCCCCAACCCCGACCCCCCACCGCTTCTACCCCATCCACACCCAGGGCAACCCAACGCCAGCCCCAAGGCAGGTGCCCCATGACTGACCACGAACGCCTCACCACCCTACAAAGCTACGTCTGGACCCTCGAACTGCTCGGTGAATCGCTGGTGCAGCGCGACGAGCAACTGGAGTGCGAGCACGAACCCCAACTGAGCTTTCGCGCCTCGGCGGGGATTCATCAGGCGATCAAGATCATCAGCCGGTTGGCCAGTGAACAGTGTGGCAAGTTGCTGGGCGATGAGGAGCGCGTAGGCAGTTAGCCCGTGATGCTTGATTGAAGCCGCGTCTTGTTGTCAGGACGCGGCTTTTGTTTGGGCTGTGGATAAGTGGGAGGGAGGGGGGGCGGTGGTGTTCTCTTCGCGGGTAAACCCGCTCCCACAGGGGGCGTGCTGCGCACACTTCTCCCACTGCGCGTGCTGCTCCTTACTGCGGGTTGGCCACTTCTGCGGCCATGCTGCGCAGCAGGCCGGCCGATAGGGCGGTGTCGGGCAGCGAGAGGATGGTGTTGTAGAGCAGGACCATGCTGTTGCAGGTCGCCTTGGGCTCATGGGTGAACCGCTCGGGGTTTGCCACGATTTCCACGGCGTGGCGGTCCTTGGCCATGACGCTCATCAGCACGCGGCGAAAGTCTTGCTCGTACACCGACAAGGGTTTGGCGTGTACCGGGTGTTTGGCCGTTTGCTCCACCACGTCGTAGGTGATCAGTTGGCGTTGGGCGATCAGGTCGGCGAGTTTGTTGGCTTCGGAGAGCGTTTCGTTCATGCCGGTCCTTGAACTGCGTTGGCGTCCTGATGGCCGGTGAGTGTAGGTGGGGTGGGCGGGCAGGGCCACCTTTGGGCCCAATCGCCTTGGGCTCAGTTGTCCAGCTCGGGCACTTTGCTGGCGTGCAGGGCAGGCGCTTTGGGCTCGGCCTCGGTGACCGACTGCGGCGCAAGGCCACTGCCACAGGGCTTGGCGATGGTGGTGGTCGCGGCGGGGGCTTGGAACCAGGTGGGCCAGGAGCTGCGGTGGCGGGTGTCGGCGTCGATGCAGGGGATCAGGCGTTCGGTGAGCACAGCGGTTTGCCGGACGGCCTTGGCGGTGCGGTACTTCACGCTGTGGATGCACTCGCGATCGCCGAACTCGCAGCGGTTGAGCGTGGTGCCGCCGCAGGGGCCGTTGGCCAGGCCTTTGGGGCAGGTTTCCGGGCAGATGTAGAGGGTGTCTTCCAGGCGGCAGGTACCGCAGGTGTCGCACCCGACCAGGGGCCTTTTCGCACTGCGCTCCAGGCGATGGAGCACGCGGGCGCCGGTGGGGGTGTTCCACAGCGGGCGTTGCACGGCCCAGCCGAAGGCCTGGCTCAGTGGGTTGCGGCGGCTGAACAGCAGCGAATGCAGGCCGTGCAGCAGGTGATAGCGCGCGGTCTCCTTGGGCGAGGCGCTGACCTGGGACTCGCCCAGTCGCCAGTTGGCACCGGGCGGGTGGAAGGTGACGTCGGGCAGGCCGGGCATCTGCCAGCACGCTTGCCAGGCGGGGGCCCATTGCTCCAGCGAGTGCAGGCGTGCCTGCCAGTGCTCGAGGCTGCGCTCCAGGGTGTCCAGCTGCTCCAGGTCGTGGATGCCGGAGAGGTGGATGCCGGCATAGCCCATCAGGCGCAGGCCGATGATCTGCAGGGCCAGGCGTTCGAGGCTGCGGGCTTGGGCGTGGGCCTTGGAGACGGCGGCTTCGGCGGCGAGCACATCGTGCATGGACGGGGTGACGACGATGCCAGCGACGTGCTCGAAGAGCTTCGCGCGCCCCAGGGTGAGGCCCATCACGCAGGCCGTGAGCGGCTTGGGGTGGGGCTGGCGGCGCATCCACTGGATGGCTTCGAGGTGCTTGCTGGCGTCATAGCCCAGTTGCAGGGACAGAAAGTCCGCGCCGGCGGCGAGCTTCTTTTCGGCCTTGAAGTATTGGGCGCCGCCTTCTTCCTCGCGGTACTTGAACGGGTGCATGCCGGCGCCGAGCAGCCAGTCGGGGCGGGCTTGGCGCACGGTCTGCAGGGCAGCGATGGATTCGAGGTAGCGCACCGGGCGCTGGCCGGGGACGTGGCCGGGCAGGCGGTCGCCGGTGAGCAACAGCAGCTGGTCGAGGCCGGCGGCGTCCATCTGCTGCAACTGCTCCAGCAAGTGGTGGCGCTCGCGGTCCTTGCCGGAGAAGTGCAACAGCGCGGGCAGCGGTTGCTCAAGGCTTGAATAGGCGTCCAGCGGCGACATTTCGAAGGGGCTGCCGACCCGGTCGGCGATGGCCATGGTCATGGGCCAGCCGCACAGGTGCTGGCGCGCCATGAGGGCTTCGATGCTGGCGAAGCGCTCGCTGGAGGACTTGGGCACGAACTCCAGGATGCAGACGAAGGTGTTGTCGTGCAGCGCGGTTTTCAGCTGGCTCATGGGCGCTCGGGTATCGGGTTGGGGCACGGTGGCATTGTGGAGCAGGGCGAGGGTTGGGTCATGTCGGGTTGCGTAGGGAAATGCGCTGAAAGAGACATTCGAGGTGGTTGTGCTGGCCCTTTCGCGGGTGAACCCGCTCCCACAGGTGCTTTGTTGCGCTCAAACCCATCGTTGCGCCAGTGGGGCGGTGAAGCATTCGCCAGGGAGCAAGACAGCCGACGATCATGAGCAAATCTTGAGTTGATCTCAAATTTAATGAGTTTGTCTCACAATGCCTCAGCCGGGAAAATTCCCTCATTCAATTTCAAGATTTCTGAGGGATAAGACATGGCACTGGCGCACAACCTGGGCTTTCCGCGTATCGGTGGGGACCGCGAACTGAAGAAGGCCCAGGAGGCGTTCTGGAAGGGCGAGCTGGACGAAGCCGGCCTGCGCGCCGTGGGCCAGGCGCTGCGGGCCGCCCACTGGCAGGTGCAGAAGGACGCCGGGATCGAGCTGCTGCCGGTCGGCGATTTCGCTTGGTACGACCAGGTGCTGACCCACTCGCTGACCTTCGGCGTGATTCCGGCCCGCTTTGCTGGCCACGAGGGGGCCAAGCCGACCCTGAACACCCTGTTCGCCATGGCGCGAGGCGTCAGCGACAGCTGCTGTGGCGGTGGCCACGCCCAGGAAATGACCAAATGGTTCGACACCAACTACCACTATCTGGTCCCGGAGTTCACCGCTGACCAAGCGTTCGCCCTGAGCTGGGAGCAGTTGTTCGAGGAAGTGGAAGAGGCCAAGGCCCTGGGCCATGCAGTCAAGCCGGTGGTGATCGGCCCACTGACCTACCTGTGGCTGGGCAAGACCAAGGGCGCCGATTTCGACAAGCTGGAGCTGGTGGATCGCCTGCTACCGCTATACGACCAGATCTTCAACCGCCTGGCCGCCCAAGGTGTGGAGTGGGTGCAGATCGATGAGCCGATCCTGGCGCTGGATCTGCCCCAGGATTGGAAGAACGCCTACGAGCGCGTCTACAACATCCTGCAGCGCGCGCCGCTGAAAAAGTTGGTCGCCACCTACTTTGGCGGCCTGGAAGACAACCTGGGCCTGGCGGCCAACCTGCCGGTCGATGGCCTGCACATCGACCTGGTGCGGGCGCCGGAGCAGTTCCCGACCATCCTCGACCGCCTGCCGGCCTACAAGATCCTCTCCCTGGGCGTGGTCAACGGCCGCAATGTGTGGCGCTGCGACCTGGACAAGGCCTTGGACGTGCTGCGTTACGCCGCCGAGCGCCTGGGCGATCGCCTGTGGGTGGCGCCGTCGTGCTCGCTGCTGCACAGCCCGGTGGACCTGGGCCGCGAAGATCAGCTCGATGCCGAGCTCAAGAGCTGGCTGGCCTTCGCCGTGCAGAAGTGCCAGGAAGTGGCGCTGCTGGCCAAGGCGATCAACACGCCTGAGGCGGATGAGGTGATCGCGGCGCTGGCCCAGAGCCGCGCCGTGCAGGCCAGCCGCGCCACGTCGCCACGCATCCACAAGTCGGCGGTGCAGGCCCGCGTGGCGGCGATCCAGCCCAAGGACAGCCAGCGTCAGTCGCCCTTCGAGCAGCGCATCGCCAAGCAGCGGGCGGGGCTCGATCTGCCGGCGTTTCCCACCACGACCATTGGCTCGTTCCCACAGACTTCTGCGATCCGCCTGGCGCGCCAGGCGTTCAAGCAGGGCACGCTGACCGAGGCCGACTATGTCGAAGCCATGCAGAGCGAGATCCGCCATGCCGTGCAGATCCAGGAACACCTCGGCCTGGACGTGCTGGTGCACGGCGAGGCCGAGCGCAACGACATGGTCGAGTATTTCGCCGAGCAGCTCGAGGGCTACGCTTTCACCCGCTTTGGCTGGGTGCAGAGCTATGGCTCGCGCTGCGTGAAGCCGGCGGTGATCTTCGGCGACCTGAGCCGGCCGAAGGCCATGACTGTCGGCTGGATCCAGTACGCCCAGGGCCTGACCGACAAGGTGATGAAGGGCATGCTGACGGGCCCGGTGACCATGCTGATGTGGTCCTTCCCACGGGAGGATGTGAGCCGCGAAGTCCAGGCCCGCCAGCTGGCGCTGGCGATCCGCGACGAGGTGCTGGACCTGGAGGCGGCGGGCATCAAGATCGTGCAGATCGACGAAGCCGCCTTCCGCGAGGGCCTGCCGCTGCGCCGTGGCGCCTGGCCGCACTACCTGGAATGGGCCACCGAGGCCTTCCGCCTGTGCGCCTCGGGCGTGCGTGACGAGACGCAGATCCACACCCACATGTGCTACAGCGAGTTCAACGATGTGATCGAGTCGATCGCGGCCATGGACGCCGATGTGATCACCATCGAGACCTCGCGTTCGGACATGGAGCTGCTGGAGGCTTTCGAGCGCTTCGACTACCCGAACGAGATCGGCCCTGGCGTGTACGACATCCACTCGCCGCGCGTGCCGAGCAAGGACGACATCATCGGGCTGCTGAACAAGGCGGCCCAGCGTATCCCCGCCGAGCGCCTGTGGGTCAACCCGGACTGCGGCCTGAAGACCCGTGCCTGGCTGGAGACCGAGGCGGCGCTGGTCAACATGGTGGCCGCGGCGCGGGAGTTGCGCCGTACGGCACTGGCCTGATTCGAGCCCTGAGCTGACGCTACATCGTGATCGATGTAGCGTTTTTTTGTGCCGGCAAGAGAGGCGAAGTCGCGCTCGACAGGGTAGTGGCACATTAGTAGCATCCATGCCCGCGATGGAGGCATCCCACCGATCGCGGCCTCCCCCCATGGATGATTGTTCGATGCAAAAGAGCGGATACCTGTGCCTGGCGTTCATGATCGCCGTTGGCTTCCCGAGTTTTTTCCTTGATCGCGAGATGATGACCGCCTCCCTGCTCGCGATCGCGGCCTTCTCGTTTGGCTACTTCGTGTTCTATCTCATTCGTCACAAGCTCTATCACGGGATGCTGCAGGGCATCTTGCTGTCGCTGTTGGTGATTGCTTTCAGCTTCGTGCCGGTGTTGGGCTGGATCGTGCTCATTGGCTTTGTGCTCTACAATATCGCCAAGGCGGTGGAGGGGCTCAAGGTGCTGGTGCCGGACGTGCTGGTCAGTGCGCTGATCTATGGGCTGCTGACGGCACGGGTGGCGTTCGATGTGCGTGACCTGCTGGCCATCTCGGTCTTGGCGATGATCTATCTGTGCGTGTGCGTGCAGTACTGCCGCCGCCTACAGGGGCTGGGCACGGAGCTGGCGCTGTTCAAGATGAGCATCATGTGGCTGTCGATTCCATTCGTGGTGCTGACAATCGTGTCCATCGTCTCGGCGCTGGGCAATCTGTTCCGCACTGTCAGCTCGACCTTCACCCGCACGATACTGACGCCCCAGACGGTCTCGGCCCATATGCGCGCGGGCGTTCAAGTGGCCGAGTACACCCGCCACGTGCAGAGCTCCGTGACGCAAACCGTGACCCAGGTGCTGCCGGGTGCAGGCGCCACCATTGCGGGGGCCTCGGGTGGCCTGGCGGGCGATGTGAAGGCGGCCAAGGGCAAGGTGTGAGGCCCAGGCCATAGGGGGCGCTCTGCGCCCCCAGGGCGATGGATCAGCGCTCGATCGCCAGTGCCACGCCTTGCCCGCCGCCGATGCAGAGCGTCGCCAGGCCTTTCTTGGCGTCACGCTTGATCATTTCGTGCAGCAGGGTCACCAGCACGCGGCAGCCCGAAGCGCCGATGGGGTGGCCCAGGGCGATGGCGCCGCCGTTGACGTTGACGCGCTCGGCGTTCCACTCCAGCGCTTTGCCCACGGCCAGGGCTTGGGCGGCGAAGGCTTCGTTGGCCTCGATCAGGTCCAGCTCGCCCAGTTGCCAGCCGGCTTTGTCCAGGCAGCGCTGGGTGGCCGAGACAGGGCCGATGCCCATGATCGCCGGGTCCACGCCTGCACTGGCGTAGGCGCTGATCTTCGCCAGCACCGGCAGGCCCAGGGCCTTGGCCTTGTTCGCGCTCATCAGCAGCACGGCGGCGGCGCCGTCGTTGAGGCTGGAGGCGTTGCCGGCGGTGACGCTGCCGTCTTTCTTGAAGGCCGGCCGCAGTTTGCCCAGGGATTCGGCGGTGGTGCCGGGGCGCGGTTGCTCGTCGGTGTCGAACACCAGCGGCTCGCCTTTTTTCTGCGGCAGGACAATCGGGGTGATCTCATCCTTGAAGCGGCCCGCCTCGATGGCGGCCACCGCCTTGCGCTGGGACTCGGCGGCAAAGGCGTCCTGCTGCTCGCGGGTGAGGCTGTATTTTTCCACCAGGTTCTCGGCGGTGATGCCCATGTGGTAGTCGTTGAAGGCATCCCACAGGCCGTCGGTGATCATGGTGTCGACCAGTTGGCCATGGCCCATGCGCTGGCCGGTACGGGCCGAGGGCAGGACGTAGGGCGCAAGGCTCATGTTCTCCTGGCCGCCGGCGATCACCACCTCGGCATCGCCGCAGCGGATGGCCTGGGCAGCCAGGTGCAGGGCCTTGAGGCCCGAGCCGCAGACCTTGTTCAGGGTCAGTGCGGGCACGCTGTAGGGCAGGCCGGCCTTGATCGCGGCCTGGCGCGCCGGGTTCTGGCCGGCGCCGGCGGTCAGCACCTGGCCGAGGATCACTTCGTCGACCTGGGCCGGGTCCAGTTGGGTCTGCTCCAGCAGGCGCTTGATGACGGCGGCGCCCAGGTCCACGGCGGGCACATTGGCCAGGGCACCCTGGAAGCTGCCGATGGCGGTACGGGTTGCGGCGACGATGACCACGTCGTTCATCTTGTTGTTCTCCGTGCAAGGGATGGACGCCGGCTCGGCGTATTACCGGCAGCATCGGCGGGTTTGGTTCATTTGTTAAGTTTGTTTTTCTTTTGCATTGATCTGAAATTCAAATCAATGGTGTCGTTTCAGGGCGTCCGTAGGCCGCTGGCACTAAGCTTGGCTTCAGCTTCGCGTCGCACACTGCGGCTTCCCATCACAAACGGAGCTTCCCGTCATGCGCCATATCCTGATCGCCACTGCCTTGGTCCTCGCCAGTGCCAGCGCCTTCGCCGAACCCAAGTGCACCACCGCCGAGCGCAGCACCTGGCAGGACGCCGACCAGTTCCAGGCCCAGCTCAAGGAGCAGGGCTACCGCATCAACAAGTTCAAGATCACCAAGGGCAACTGCTATGAGATCTACGGGTTCGACAAGGACGGACGCAAGGTCGAGATCTACCACGACCCGGTGAGCGGCAAGGCGGTCAAGAGCGAGATCCGTGACTGATGGCCAGCGTGCGCCTCTGGGACCCCTTGCTCAGGTGCTGCCACTGGTCGCTGGTGTTCGTGTTCTTCGCCAACTCGTTCTTCAACGAGGAAGGTGACGACTGGCATCAGTGGTTGGGCTATTACGCACTCGGTGTGGTGAGCGTGCGCCTGGTGTGGGGGTTCGTCGGGCCGCGCAGTGCGCGCTGGGCGGACTTCTGGCCGACCCCGACGCGCCTTGCGGCGCATGCCCGGGCCTTGCGGCGGGGTGAGCATTACCACCGACTGGGTCATACGCCGATCGGCGGTTTGGTGATGGTGCTGATGCTCACCTGCGTCGTGGGGCTGGGAGTGACCGGCTGGTTGTCCCAGGAGGTGGATGCCCTGTGGGGCGTCGATTGGCCCAACGATGTGCACAGCTTCCTGGCCAACGCGCTGCTGGCGCTGGTCTGCGTGCACCTGCTCGCGGCGCTGGTCGAAAGCCTGCGCCTGAAGGAAAACCTGCCCCTGTCGATGCTCACCGGGCGACGGCGCGCCTCCAAAGACTGAAGGCGCGGCTCGTTCACAGGGCCGGACAGTGGCTGGTCACGCAATGGATACCGCCGCCCCCGGCGGCGATGGCATCGATGTTCAACTGCACTACGTCACGGCCCGGGTACAACCGGGCCAGCAGCGCGCGCGCCTTTTCGTCGGCGTCGCGATCGCCAAACTGCGGCGCGATGACCGCCCCATTGATGACAACGTAGTTGATGTAGCCAGCGGCGAAGTCCGGATTGCCCTGGCTGAACTTGCTGCGCCGTGGCGCCAGCGGTGGAGGCATCGTGTGCACCTGCAACGGGCGGCCGTCGGCGTCCGTGGCGTTGCGCAGAATCTCCAGATGTTTGCGCGTCACCGCGTAGTCGTACGACGTCGGGTCGTTGTCCAGGTTGGCCACTACCACGCCAGGACGCACGAAGCGGGCATAGAAATCCACGTGGGCATCGGTGATGTCTTTGCCGGCGATGCCAGGCAGCCAGATGATCTTGCGCAGGCCCAGGCGCGCCTTGAGTTCCTCCTCGACCTCGGCCAGTTTCCAGCCCGGATTGCGGTTGGCGTTGACCCAGCAGCTCTGGGTCATGATCCCGGTGCCATGGCCGTCCACTTCGATGCCGCCGCCTTCACCGACCAGCTCGCTGCGCTGCAATGGCACACCGGCAAGCTTTGCCACCAGGGCCGCCAGTTGGGTGTCCTTGCGGTGGCGTTGCTTGTCGCCCCAACCGTTGAAGTTGAACCCCACCGCACCCAGGGCACCGTTGTCATCGACCACGAAGTTGGCGCTGATATCGCGCATCCAGATGTCGTCCAGCTCGGTGGTGACGAAGGTGGTGTTGGGGCTGGCGCAGTATTGTTCGGCCAGCCCACGCTCGCTGGCGCGACAGAACACCGTGACCGCCTGGTAACCGGCGATGGCCTGGGCAATGCGGCCGAGCGCGGCTTGCACGTCCGAGGTGAAGTCCTCCCAGATTGCATCCTGGGCGCCGAAAGCCAGGTAGGTGCGTTGCTGGGGTTCGCCTTCGTCGGGCATGAACCAGCGATCAACCTCGCTGGCGCGGGCGCTGCCCAGGGGCAGCCCGAGGCTGGCGGCAGCGCCGATGCCGGCGGCGATCGACAGCTGCTGGAGAAAGGTGCGGCGGGTGGGCATGGGTCAGTCCTGTGCAGTCTTGAAGCGGGTCCAGATGCGCATGCGCGCACGCATATCGGCCTGGGGGATGTCTTTGCCGGGGATCAACCGGGCGTAGGTGGCTTCAGCGAGGTAGATGTCCGGGTTGTCGCGCAGGCGTGCGTCCACCTGGGGGCGCGCCTTGGCGCTGGCGGTGGGGTAGCCGGTGGCGTTGCTGATCGCGGCCATGTTTTCCGGGCGCATCACGAAGTTGATGAAACGATAGGCGTAATCGGGGTGGCGCGCGTCGGCGGGGATGGCCATGGTATCCATCCAGATCGTGGTGCCTTCACGTGGGACCCGGTACTGGAAGTCGATGGACTTGCCGGCGGCCTCGGTGGCGCGCTGGGCCTGGATCACATCGCCGCTGTAGCCCAGTGACAGGCAGATGTTCTCATTGACCAGCTCCGTCACCGGTTGCGATTGCAGTTTGCGCACGTAGGGGCGGACCGCCTTGAGCAGATCGCTGGCGGCGGTCAGGTCTTCGCGCTTGGCACTGCGCGGTTCGCGGCCCAGGTAGTGGAGCACCACGGCGAGCACTTCGTCGGGCGAGTCGATCATCGAGATGCCGCAATCGGCGAACTTGGCGGCAAGCTCCGGCTTGAACAGCAAGTCCAGACTGTCGAGCGGCGCGTCGGGCATGCGCTCGCGGATCTTCTGCGCATTGACCGTCAGGCCGATGGTGCCCGATGTGTAGGGCACGGTGGCTTGGCTCGCCTTGGGGTACTGCGCGTGCAGTTTGCGCAGGCCCGGGTCGATGTCGTCCAGCGCGGTCAGCTTCGCCGGGTCCAGGGGCTGCAGGCTGCCGGCGCGCATCAGCCGTTCGGCCACGGTGTCCCCGGGGAACACCAGGTCATAGCCGCTGCGACCGGACATCAGCTTGGCTTCGAGCACCTCGCTGCCGTCCATGACGTCGTAGATCACCGGGATACCGGTTTCTGCGGTGAAGCGCTTGAGGGTGTCCTCGGCAAAATAGTCAGCCCAGTTGTACAGGCGTAGGGGTTCCTGCTCGGCCTGGGCGAGGCTGGTGGCGCTCACCAGGGCGATGACGGCGAACCATTGGAATGGACGGCGTGGCATGGGTCAGGCTCCCGTGGGTTGAGGTGTGCGGCCGTCGAGGGTCATCAGCGGCGCGTACAGATCGGGGCGGCGATCGCGGTAGATGCCCCAGCTCAGGCGGTCCTCGCGCATTTGTGCCAGGTCCAGGTCATGCAGCCAGACGCCGCTGCTGTCGCGGTCGGCCTCGGCGAGCAGGGCACCTTTGTGGTCGCAGATGAACGACGAGCCATAGAAGCGCATCGACAGGTTGTCGTCACTGCCCGCCAGCTCTTGGCCGACCCGGTTGGCGGCCACCACCGGCACCAGGTTGGCTGCCGCATGGCCGCGCATGGCGGTCTGCCAGTGGTCGCGGGAGTCGAGTTCGGCGGCGCCTGGCTCGGAGCCGATGGCGGTCGGGAACAACAGCACTTCGGCACCCATCAGCGCCAGGCAGCGTGCGGTCTCGGGGAACCACTGGTCCCAGCAGATGCCGACTCCCAGCCGGCCGAAGGCGGTGTCCCAGACCTTGAAACCGGTATCGCCGGGGCTGAAGTACTCCTTCTCCTGGTAACCGATGGCGTTGGGAATGTGGCTCTTGCGGTAGACGCCCAGCAAGCGGCCGTCAGCGTCGGCCACGGTCAGCGAATTGAAGAACGCATTGCCGGCGCGTTCGTACCAGCTCAGCGGCAGTACCACACCGAGCTCCTTGGCCAAGGCCGCGAAGCGCCGCAGCAGGGGGCTGTCGTGGTAGTCCTCGGCCAGCGCCTGGTGGTGGTGGCGTTGTTCGATGCAGAAATACGGCGTGGCGAACAGCTCCTGCAAGAGGATCACCTGGGCGCCCTGGGCAGCGGCCTGGCGTACCAGTTGCTCGGCACGGTCGAGGTTGCCGGGCAGGTTCCAGTCACAGGGCATCTGCGTGGTGGCGATGCGCAAGCGGCTCATGGGCGCACCTTCTGCAGTGGCCAGGCGGGCTGTTGCTGGGTGATGCAGTGGATGCCGCCGCCGCCATGGGCGATATGGTCGATGCGCACTGGGACGATCTCGCGGTCGGGGAAGGCCAGGGCCAGCTGACGAGCCGCGGTCTGGTCGGCATCGATACCGTAGGCGGGCATGATGACGGCGCCATTGGCCAGGTAGAAGTTGGTGTAGGAGGCGCAGAACACCTCGGCATGCGGGTCGACAGCGGCGCTGGCTTCGTACAGATCGAGCAGCTCGAACGAGCGCCCCTGAGCGTCGGTGGCCAGCTCCAGGGCTCGGCGGTTCTCGCGGGCGACTTCGGCGTACACCGAGTCTTGGTCGTGGGTGGCGTCCACCAGCAGCACGCCGGGGCGGGCGAAGGCGCAGACGCCATCGACGTGGCCATCGGTCATGTCGCCTGTGACGTACTGCGGGTCGCCCGGCAGCCAGATGGTCTTTTCGATGCCCAGCAGGCGGGCGAAGACGTCTTCGAAGTCCGCTTTGCCCAGGCCTGGGTTACGGTTGGGGTTGAGCAGCACCGACTCGGTGGTGATCAAGGTGCCCTGGCCATCGACGTGTATGGCGCCGCCTTCGTTGCACAGTGGCGTGCTAAAGCCCAGCAGGCCCAGCTGATCGAGGATGCGCCGGGCCAGGCTGCGGTCCAGGCCATGCTCGGACTTGCCGCCCCAGGCGTTGAAGCGCCAGCTCACGCCTGCAACGCCCTGCTGCGGATGGACGAGGAAGCTGGGGCCGCTGTCACGGCACCAGCTGTCGTTCACCGCCAACGCGATCAGCTCGATACCGGCGCCGCACAGGGCGCTGGCGCTGGCCATGGCGGACGGGTCGACGACCATTTTCACCGGCTCGAAGCGGGCGATGGCTGCGGCCACGCGGGCATAGTCGCGCTGCACGTCGGCCAGGGTCACGCCCCAGCCGGTTTCCCAGAGTGCTTGGTTGTGCGGCCAGATCATCCAGGTGGCAGCGTGGCGGGCCCATTCGGCGGGCATGCGCCAGCCGCTGTCGTGGGACAGGTGCATAGTGAACTCCGATCTATTAGGGATTTTTATCAACGAAGCCCGCCGTCGCGGGTGTTGATGTCCATGCTATTGCTAGGAAGAGGCAGCGACAAACGATAGATTTAGCGTATTTCTGATCAGTCAGGCTTATCAGCATGCTCAAGCATTGGCCCCCGCTCAACGCCCTGCGCGGCTTCGAAGCCGCTGCCCGGTTGGGCAGCTTCCACAAGGCCGCCGAGGCCCTGAACCTCACCCAGTCGGCGATCAGCCAGCAGATCCGCAGCCTGGAGAGCTACCTGGAGCAGCCGTTGTTTCATCGCAATGGCCGCAGCGTCAGCCTGACCGATGCCGGGCATGACTTGCTCAGCACCACTCAGGCCCTGTTGCAGCAATTGGCGGTGGGGATCCGTCGCCTCGATCAATATCGCAAGCCCAACCAGTTGGTGGTCAACACCACGCCGGCCTTTGCCCGTCACTGGTTGCTGCCGCGCCTGAGGGACTTTCATCAACGCTGTCCGGACGTCGACCTGTGGCTGTTCACCAGCTTCGAGGCCCCGGACATGAGCACCCAGACCATCGACCTGGCTGTGCGCGACGACCTCAGTGCCCAGGCTGAATGCAGCTTCAGCGTGCTGCACCAGGACGAACTCTATCCCGCCTGCCATCCGACCCTGCTGGCGACCCCGGCGGCCCGGCGCACGACCTTGCATGGGGAACGCGAGATGGACTGGAGCCACTGGCAGCTGGAAGGCGGCGAGGACGTCGGGCAGCAAGGCAAAGGGCTGAATTTCTCCGACCCGGGTTTGTTGCTGGAGGCGGCTGGCGAGGGGTTGGGGGTTGCGCTGGTCAGTCAGCTGCTGGCCCGGCGTTCGGTGGAGGAAGGGCGGCTGCAGCCATTGTCGACACAGCGAGTGCGGGGGCCGGTCTGGAGCTGCCTGATTCATCGGGACAGCCAGGACGATCCGCTGGCCCGGCGGTTTCTGGGGTGGTTGAAAGAGGCTTTGGCGGTAGGTTGAAGTCGTCTGCTGCGGCGCTTTCGCGGGTAAACCCGCTCCCACGGCCAGGCAGGGCTCGAATGCTGCGCAGTGCCGGTGGGAGCGGGTTCACCCGAGAAAGGGGCCGGCACGGGCGAACCGCCGTTTTGAATCCCCCGGTTCAGCCCGTAATATGTGTCGGATAACCTGCGGGGGTAGTCTCACCCTCTGATCAAACGGAACCGTCCCCTGCGGCGCGCTTCCTCGGCACAAACCTGAAGAGGTACAGACATTGGCCATCATTCATCCTAAGGTTCGCGGTTTCATCTGCACCACGACTCACCCGAAGGGCTGCGAGCTCAACGTCCGTGACCAGATCGAAGCCACCCGCAAGCTGGGCGTGCGCGAGGATGGTCCGAAGAAGGTCTTGGTCATCGGCGCATCCAGCGGCTACGGCCTGGCGGCGCGCATCACCGCAGCCTTCGGCTTCAAGGCCGACACCCTGGGCGTGTTCTTCGAAAAGCCGGGCACCGAGACCAAGGCCGGTACCGCGGGTTGGTACAACGCCGCTGCCTTCGACAAGTTCGCCAAGCAAGCCGGCCTGTACAGCAAGTCGATCAACGGTGATGCCTTCTCCGACGAAGCCCGCGCCAAGGTCATCGAGCTGATCAAGAACGAAATGGGCGGCAAGGTCGACCTGGTCGTCTACTCCCTGGCCTCGCCAGTGCGCAAGCTGCCGCAGACCGGTGAACTGGTGCGCTCGGCGCTCAAGCCGATCGGCCAGCCGTACAAGTCGACCGCCATCGACACCAACAAGGACACCATCATCGAGGCCAGCATCGAGCCGGCCACCGAGCAGGAAATCGCCGACACCGTCACCGTCATGGGTGGCCAGGACTGGCAACTGTGGATCGACGCCCTGAGCCAAGCCGACGTGCTGGCCGAAGGCGCGCGTACCGTGGCTTTCAGCTACATCGGCACCGAAATCACCTGGCCGATCTACTGGCACGGCGCCCTGGGTCAGGCCAAGCAGGACCTGGATGAAACCGCCCTGCGCCTGGACAAGAAGCTGGCCAGCGAAATCAAGGGCGGCGCCAACGTGGCGGTGCTCAAGTCCGTGGTCACCCAGGCCAGCTCGGCCATTCCGGTGATGCCGCTGTACCTGTCGATGGTCTTCAAGATCATGCAGGAGAAGGGCGTTCACGAAGGCACCCAGGACCAGCTGGACCGCATGTTCCGCGACCGCATGTACCGCGCCGACGGCGCACCGATGCCGGTGGACGAGAAGGCCCGCCTGCGTCTGGACGACTGGGAGCTGCGCGACGACGTACAGGACGCCTGCAAGGCCCTGTGGCCGCAAGTGACCACCGAGAACCTGTTCCAGCTGACCGACTATGCCGGTTACAAGAAGCAGTTCCTCAATCTGTTCGGCTTCGAGCGCGCTGACGTCAACTACGACGAAGACGTCGCCACCGATGTGAAGTTCGACTGCATCGAGCTGTAAGCCTGTCGCCCCACCGTTGGGGCGATACTCGCTGAAGCCTGCAAGCCCTCTCGCAGGCTTCGCCAGCGCCCACACACGCAGCGCCGTCAGCGCCTTTTCGGTGGCACTCGGGCTTCGTGGGAGCTGGCGTAACCTGCGACGGGCTGCGCAGCAGCCCCTGCAAGGGGATGGCTGACGGCGCTTTTTTTGCTAGCGTTGGCGCACCACAGCAGGGAGCGCGTCATGAGCAGCCTGACCCAGCCCGCCACCGCCTTTCGCCACACCACCGCCGACGGCTACAGCCTCGGAGGTTTCCTCTGGCGCCACGCTTCCCCCGACTCCCAGCGCCCGCTGGTGATCATCAACGCCGCCACCTCGGTGCGCTGCCGCTACTACTCGCGCTTTGCCGACTACCTGTTCGCCCAGGGCTTCGACGTGCTGACCTACGACTACCGGGGTATCGGCGAGTCGCGGCCGGCTTCGTTGCGCGGCTTCAAGGCGTCGTGGAGCGACTGGGGGCGGCTGGACTTCGAGGCGATGCTGCAACTGGCCGCCGAGCGCTTCGCGGGCCAGCCGGTGGATGTGGTGGCCCACAGTTTCGGCGGCTGCGCGGTGGGGCTGGCGCCGTCCGGCGGGCGGGTGCGACGGGTGGTGATGGTCGGCGCGCAGTTCGCTTACTGGCGCGACTATGCGGCGAACGAGCGCTGGCGGCTGGTAGGCAAATGGCATGTGGTGATGCCGTTGCTGACCCAACTGTGTGGTTACTTTCCCGGCAAGCGCCTGGGCTGGATGGAGGACACGCCGGCGGGTGTGGTGCACGACTGGACCACTCGCACGCCGCGCTACGAGCACCGCCCCAGTGGACGAACGCTGGCGCAGTTGCCGTTCGCCCAAGTGCAGGCGGCGACCTTGGCGATCAGCCTCGCGGACGACCCGTTCGGGACCGTGGCGGCGACCGAGCGGTTACTGGGCTACCTTCAGCACGCCGAGCGGCGGCACCTGCGGTTGGCGCCTGGAGATATCTCGGTCGCGCAGATCGGGCATTTCGCGTTCTTCCATGACCGCTTCCGCGAGACCCTCTGGCCGATTGCCCTGGCCTGGTTGCAGCAGGGCAGGCTGCCGGAAGCGGTACCGGGGCGGATCATCAGCTGAGGTGGCCTGGGCCGCAAAGCGGCCCCGGCGATATCAGGCGTTACGCTTGAGCGGCTGCTCGGCGAAGGTGACGCCGGCCAGCCCGTGCTTGATCAGCGCGCGGATGTTGCCATGGTCGCTGCCTTCGGGGGTGGCCAGCACGCTGCGGTAGTGCTCGCCGAACGCCAACAGGGCTTCCTGGTCGCTCAAGCCTTCGAGCAGGGCCAGGCCCAGGGTCTTGCACGAGCCTTCGTTCTGGCCGGCGGCGTTCTCAACGCCTCCATTGCTGAAGGCTTGGGGCTGGTAGCTGTAGTTTGCGGCGATGAACGCCAAGGTGTCGGCGAAAACATGCTCGCCGCTGGCGAGGCTGTTACGCAGGGTGGTCAGATCAGTCACGTGGCTTTCCTTTTTCGAACGCCGCTTGTTGGTCGGCGCTGGCTTCTTTCTGGTACTGGGCTTTCCAATCGGCGTAGGGCATGCCGTAGATCTTCTCCCGGGCATCGTCCAGGCTGACGTCGATCTGGCGCTCGTCGGCGGCGGCCTTGTACCACTTGGACAGGCAGTTGCGGCAGAAGCCGGAGAGGTTCATCAGGTCGATGTTCTGCACGTCGGTGCGCTTTTGCAGGTGTTCGACCAGGCGCCGGAACGCGGCGGCCTCGAGTTCGAGCTGTTGTTGCGGGGTCATGGGGCTTCCCTCAGGTCATGCGGTTCTTCAGGTGGCGGCCACCGTTGATGACCACCTGGCTACCGGTGCTGTACTGGCTTTCGAGCAGGAACATCACCGCCTCGATCAGCGGGCGGGCGCCGGGTTCGAACTCCAGCAGGGCTTTTTTCAGGGTCTGCTGGCGGTAGGCGTCGTCGCCACCTTCCTTGAGGATCAGCAGGCCCGGCAGGATACCGTTGACGCGCACCTTCGGCGCGTATTTTTCGGCGAACGACAGCACCATGTTCTGCAGCGCGGCCTTGGTCGCGGCGTAGCCGATGTGGCTCTTGCTGCCGCGAGAGGAGGTTTCGTCGCAGATGTGGATGATGTCGGCCTTCTCGACCTTGCCCAGCAGATCGCCCAGGGCCAGGTTGAGGTGATAGGGCGCCTCGACGTGCAGGCGGAACATGGTCTGCAGGTTGTCCAGGCCATCGTCCAGCCACAGCGAGGCGTTGTGGATGATCGCTCGCAGGCCGTCGTAGTGGCTTTGCAGGTACTCGATCAGCGCCTGGCGGTCGGCCTCCTGGCAGAGGTCGGCGCGAAACTGCACGATGTTCGGGTGGGGCGTTTGTGGGTGAATGTTGCGGCTGGCGCTGATCACCGTATGGCCGGCCTGTGCCAGTTCAAGGGCCAGGGCCAGCCCGACGCGCTGGCTGGCGCCGGTGACGAGGATTGGGCTGTTCATGATCGGGGCGTCAACTTGTCTGTCCTTGCATTGATGCCCCAGCATACCCGAACTGTTTCGCTCTTGTGCGGCTGTGCCTCAGCGGCTGCGCAGCCCGCGCGACGCCTGGCCGGTGGCAGGTACTGTTGGGTTCAGCCAGCCGGCCAGCAGACGGGTGGACAGCGGGATGAACAGGTAGACCATCACCGGCGTCAGGGCCAGGGTGCTGATCAGTACTCGTGGCAGCAGGTCCAGCGGCGCCAGCCAGTGGCCGAACAGCACGTTGAACAGCAGCGAGACCGGAAAGAATGCCAGCCAGATGGCGGTTGCCTGCTTCCAGCGCGGTGGTTTTTGCACTGTATTAGTGCCGAACCAGTCGTCCAGGCCGCTGACGCGCCTCTCTTTGGGGCGTTCGAACAGGCCGTCGCCACGTTGCAGCCAGGCCCGGCGCGAGGCCGAATGCTCCCAGGCGTGCAGGGTGGATTCGTTGGTGAAGCGGAAGATGATCTGGAACTCATCGCCCTCGGCCGGTGGCGCGAGGATGCCCGAGCCCAAATAGCCGGGGAAGTCGGTGGCCAGTTGCTCGCCTTCATGGAGCCAGGCCAGCAGGTCCTGGTAACGGCCATGGGCGGCGCGGCGCGACACCATCAGGGTGACGGGAGGGGTAGACATCGTGTATCTCCTGGCGACGGGGCTGGCGGGTAGCTGGCCCCTAGGCTTTCATCGCCCGGGGTGGTGGGCGATGCGAGCAGGCTTGCAAGAATCGGGCACGAATTATCGCTCAGGATTCGTGACCGGCAGTGTCAGCCGGCGGGTGGTTGCGCTGACCTGGCGGAGTGTCCCGGCGTAGAATGCAGAATCTGAAACAAGAGGCGTTGCCCGTGCACATCAATGATCAGGTGGCCGCCTCGGCCAGCCTGGAACACCAAGAGCTGTTCCCCATTCGTGAAGTGGCCCGGCTGACCGGCGTCAACCCTGTGACCCTGCGCGCCTGGGAGCGCCGCTACGGGTTGATCCAGCCCACCCGCACCGACAGCGGCCATCGTCTCTATTCCCAGGCCGATATCGACGATATTCGCAGCATCCTCGGCTGGCTGGAGCGTGGCGTGGCGGTGAGCAAGGTCGGCAGCATCCTGGCCCGCAATCAGGCCGGGGCGCAGGATGGCCAGGGCGTCGGCAGTTCCGACGAGCTGGCCCGCTGGCGCGCGCAAGTGCAAGAGGCGACCCAGCGTTTCGATGGCCTGGCACTGGAACGGTTGTTCGACCAGGTGTTCGCCTGCCATGCCCTGGACCCGGTGTTCGATGAGGTGTTCATGCCCGTCTGGCGCGGCTTGCGAGCGGGGCAGGGCAGCTTTGGCCGGGTCAGTGAATGGCTGTTTCTTGACCAGTTTTTGCGAGGCAAGGTGCTGCTGCGACTGCAACTGGCGCGCGGGCCCTGGAGCCAGCGCGTGGTGCTGGCGACCTTGTCAGGCCAATGCCATGAGTTGGAGTTGCTGGTGGCGGGGCTGTTGCTGGGCAGCGACGAGGTGGGCGTCACGGTGCTGGCGACCGGGCAGCCGATGGAGGAGCTGGCGCTGGTGTGCGAGCGCCTCGCGCCGGATGCCCTGGTGCTGTTCTCCCATCAGCCCCCCACCCAGGCGCTGGGCAAGCGCCTGGCGCGGCTGACCCTGGGCGTGGGGTGCCCGGTGTTGCTGGCGGGGGAGGTGGCGGAGCTGGCCCAGGAGCACCTGGCCGGTAGCCCGGTCGCCTGCCTTGGCGCGCAGGGCAGCCTGATGCGCAGGCGCTTGCGCCAGTACCTGGCCGGACAGCTGGATACTTAGGCGTGCAGCTGCTGGTGGGCCTGGAGGATGTACTCGCGCAGACGCTCGAGGTCGGCGGCCGGGCTGCGGTACAGGTCATAGGCGGCCAGGTCCGGGCCAATGCGACGACGCAGCACGCCTTTGAGGCGGACGGGGTCGATGCCTTCGGGGGCGAAGTTCAGGGCGAAACGCACCGGCGCCTCGGGTAGATCCCGCACTTGCACGAGGGTGCCCTTGGAGGAAATGTCCCGGATCCACAGGCCGCTGTGCTTGCCACGGGCATCCAGCAGCGGGGCCGGCTGCTCCAGGGAAAGACGCCAGGGGCGTGGGGTGGGGCCGTCTTCGAAGATTTCAGGCGAACCCAACTGCAGGTGCACGGCGTGGAATTCGTCTTCGACCAGTTGCAGCGGGAAGCTGATCTGCTGGTTGTTGTACTGGGCCTGGAGCGTGACTTGCTCATTGGCCACCAGGCGGGCGAGCAGTTCCTGCACGTGGCGGTCGCCATTGACCAGCAGGCTCGACATGGAGTCGGCCAGATTGAACTGGGGCGAATGCTGCATGTCCTGGATGAAATCCAGTTCGTCCTGGGTCAGGAGGGCATGTGCTTGCATGATCGGGCTCGAAGGTGGCGATTTCTTCAAGGGGATTGACCGCGCGCAAAGCGCTTCGTTCAGCTACGTTCGTCGGATTCCAGCACTTCCAGCCGGGCCTGCGCTTGGGCCAGTGCCCGCTCCAGTTCTACCTGGCGGCTGACATCCTTCTGGATGCCGATGAAGTAGGTGCGCTGGTCGGCGACGTTGTGCATCGGCGTGATCGACAGCTCGTTCCAGAAGGCGCTGCCATCCTTGCGGTAGTTGCGCAGCACCTCCCGGCACGGCAGGCCTTCGGCCAGGGCCCGGCGGATCCGCGCGCGGCCCAACTGGTCGCGATCATCGCCCTGCAGGAAGCGACAGTCCTGGTAGAGGATCTCGTTGCGGGCATAGCCAGTCAGGCGTTCGAACGCTGCGTTCACGTAGATCAGGATGGTGTCGTCGCCTTCCTGTTCGGCGACCACGATTCCGTCGTTCGACGCATCGATCATCGATTGCAGCAGTTGCGCGTTGATCATGTCCTGGCCTTGGGCAAGCGGGGGACTTGGGTGGGAGTGCGGCCTTTTGCCACTGGTGAATGCTAGTATCCTACGTTTTCACTCAGTTTCGGAATCCTCTGCCCGATGAAAGTCGCCATTATTTCAGGCTCGGTGTATGGCACCGCCGAAGAAGTCGCCCGCCACGCCGAGTCCCTGCTCAAAGCCGCCGGTTTCGACGCCTGGCATGCCGCCCGTGCCACCCTCCAGGACCTGCAGGGTTTTGCCCCGGATGCCTTGCTGGCCGTGACCTCCACCACCGGCATGGGCGAGCTGCCGGACAACCTGATGCCGCTGTACAGCACGATTCGCGACACCCTGCCGGCTGCCTGGCGTGGATTGCCCGGCGCGGTGATTGGCTTGGGTGATTCCAGCTATGGCGATACCTACTGTGGTGGTGGCGAGCAGGTGCGCGAGCTGTTTGCCGAGCTGGGCGTGCGCGAAGTGCTGCCGATGCTGCGCCTGGATGCCAGCGAGACCGTAACCCCCGAGGCTGATGCCGAGCCGTGGCTGGCTGAGCTGGCGGCGGCGCTCAAGGCTTGATACGGGCGGATGCCCGCCACGGCCCTTTCGCGGGTGAACCCCTACAGGCTCAATGCAATCCTTGTGGGAGCGGGTTTACCCGCGAACAGGACACCGCCGCCTCTATAGGCCAGACGCAGGCCGTTCGCGCACCAACTGCAACCAGGCCTGTGCTGCCTTCGACAGGTAGGCCCCACGCCGCCAGATGAAAGCGATGTCCCATCGTAGATCCGGCGGGTTGAGCGGCACCCGCACCACGCCCGGGCGCTCCAGCGCCCGCGCCACGACCCGCGGCAGCAGCACCACCCCTTGCCCGGCCGCCACCAGCGCGGCCAGAAAGTCCGCTTGCCCGCTGCGCCCCCCTTCCTTGGGCGTGAAGCCTAGTTGCTGGCAGGCACCGAGCAGTCGGTCATTGAGCACGAAACTGCGCTGATACAGCAGAAACGGTGTGTCCGCCAACTGCAGCAACTCGATCTGGGGCTCCTTCGCCAAGGCATGCGCCCGGGGCAACAGCGCATCGAGCGGCTCATCGCAGAATGGCTGGTACTCGAACGCCGGGTCCGTGGGCGTGATGCAACCGCCCAGCTCCAGTTCGCCACTGCTGACGGCCTGTTCCACCGTGCGGCTGCCGCCTTCGATCAGCTGGATCGAAATGTTCGGGTGACGCCGCCGGTATTCGGCGAACAAACCCGCGAACAGCGCATCGCTGCCCAGCAGCGGTAAACCCAGGCGCAGTTCGCCGCGGGCCATCTGGCTGAGATCGTCCAGCTCGTTCTGCAATTCCTGGCGCTGGCGCAGCAACGCCTCGCCGCGCGCCAGGACGATGCGCCCGGCAGCGGTCAGGTGCAATTGCGAGCCTTGGCGCTCCAGCAAGGGCTGGCCTAGGACTTGCTCGAGTTGAGCGACCTGTTTGCTGACCGCGGACTGACTGATGTGCAGGGTCTGCGCCGCCTGGGTGAAGCCCCCGCGGTGCACGACTTCGATGAAGCTGCGTAGCTGCTTGAATTCCATGATTCGAATTCCATTTTGGAATGGCGATCAGTCTAACAATTCGCTTCTGGCCTAGGCAGGGGAAATCTAGAATGGACCCCAGCTGAGGACTCCTTCCCAATGAAACCCGCCTTACTGAAAAAATACCTGCGTCTGCTCGTCGAGTTGGCGATCCTGCTTGCCTTGTTCCTGCTCGGCGGCCAGCTTTCCACTTGGTTGGGTTGGCCGATTCCCGGTGGGGTGATGGGCCTGGCCTTGCTCCTGTTGCTGTTCGCCTGCGGCGTGCTCAAACCTGCCACCTTGCAGGCAGGTGCGGGTTGGCTGATGGCTGAAATGCTGCTGTTCTTCATTCCGGCGCTGATGAGCCTGTTGGACTACGGTGGCCTGCTGCGCAGCGAGGGTTGGCGCATCCTGCTGGTGATTGCAGTGAGCACACTGTTGGTGATGGTGGTGACTGCCGTCACGGTGGAACTGGTCTGCCGCTGGAGGCTGCGCCATGAGCCTTGAGCCGATGCCGTTGTTCTGGCTTGTCCTGACCCTCGCCGCCTACCTGGGCAGCCGCTGGCTGTACCGGCGCAGTGGGCGCTACGTACTGTCGCCGCTGATCCTGGTGCCGGCGCTGCTGCTGGCGGTGGCTGTGCCGCTGCACACCGCCTATGCCGAGTACGCGCGCGATACCCACTGGTTGATGGGCGTGCTGGGGCCGGTGACCGTGGCCTTCGCGGTGCCGATCTGGCAGCAGCGGATGATGCTGGCGCGCCACTGGCCGGCGTTGCTGGTGGGCATGCTGGCCGGCAGCATGGCCTCGATCGCCAGCTCCTGGGGCCTGGCGCACCTGCTGGCGCTCGACAATGCGGTGAGCCTGTCGTTGTTGCCGCGCTCGATCACCACGCCCTTTGCCATGCCCTTGGCCCAAGACCTGGGCGGCGTGCCGGAGCTGACGGCGGTGTTCGTCATGTTCACCGGCGTGCTTGGCGCCATGTTCGGGGGCGTGTTGCTGCGCGTGCTGCCCTTGCGTACGCCTTTGGCCCGTGGCGCGCTGTTTGGCGTTGGTGCGCATGGCGCCGGGGTCAGTCGGGCGCAGGAAGTGGGCCGTGAGGAAGGCTCGGTGGCCGGCTTGGTCATGGTGCTCACCGGCCTGCTCAATCTGTTCGCCGGCCCCCTGTTGGCACGGCTGCTGTGACCGTTCGTGCCCCTGACCCGCAAAGCCAGCAAGCTGGCTGCCAATGCAAGTTTCGTCGCCCGGTGTGCTGGCTAGACTGAGCCTCGACATAGAGAGCACATGTAAGTGCCGAGGTAACTTGCAATGAACGCAGCCCTGCCTTATGACGCCAACACTTATCCACCGGGACAACACTGATGCCACTGGCCGAAATACCATTGTGCGTCTGGCGTACCCGAGCTCAGAGTTTTGCCTTTCGGGGCCAGACCATCCGCTACTGGACTGCAGGGCAGGGAGAGCCACTGCTTCTACTTCACGGTTTCCCCACGGCCAGTTGGGATTGGCACTACCTGTGGGTACCCTTGACCCAGCGGTTTCGTGTAGTCGCTTGCGACATGCTCGGCTTTGGCGACTCGGCCAAGCCGTTGGACCATGACTACAGCCTGATGGAGCAAGCCGACCTGCAACAGGCCTTGCTCGCTCATCTGGACATCGACCAGCCCGTGCATTTGCTGGCCCACGATTACGGTGGCAGCGTTGCCCAGGAGCTGCTGGCGCGTCATTGTGAACAACGCATCGAGATCGCCAGCTGCGCGTTCCTCAACTGTGGGCTGTTCCCAGAGTGCTACCAAGTCTTGCTGGTGCAAAAGCTGCTGCTCAGCCCCCTAGGCTGGCTGGTGTCCCGCAGCTTTGGGCGCGATGACCTAGTGCGCAACGTCAGCCATATCTATGGCCCTTGCACGCACCCGAGCGAAAGTGCCCTGGATGATTATTGGAGTCTGATCGTTGCCAATCACGGCACGCGCATCCTGCACAAGCTGATCGGTTACCTGCCCGAGCGACGCCTGCACCGTGAGCGCTGGGTGGGCGCCTTGCTACGACGATGTGTGCCGCTGCGCTTCATCAATGGCGTGGCCGATCCGCTGTCCGGCGTGCGGATGCTCGAGCGCTACCGGCAGTTGGTGCCTGGCGCCGACACCGTGGCGTTGCCGGGCATCGGGCACTATCCGCACACCGAGGCTCCGCAGCAGGTGCTGCGTCATTACCTGTCGTTTCGTGAGCAGCTGATGATCGAGGCACCACGCAAGGTGGCCTGGTCCTAGGGTGTTGCAGGCATAAAAAAGGCCGCTGCAACTGCAGCGGCCAATCGAGACGTTAGATCAAGGAGCTTCAAAATCAACGTCGGTGAACCTTGGTGGTCCGAAAGGCTGGGGGGAGCCTTCGTACCGATCCAATGCCGTAAGAATAGGTGCATCCTGATGTGGGAAAAACACCTTCTTATGACATTCACCTTTACATTGCCGGTGATAATCCTTCTCCCCGTCTCACGATTCATTGCGGCGTTTTCAGTAGTTTCTTCAGGTGTGAACGTAGGTTCGTACAACCGCATTTCCATCCGCTTTGTTTTTTCTGATTTCTGCACATTGCGATTTCCTACATTGCATTGAGACAGAAGTCATGAATTTTCCCTTGACCTTTCCTTCCACGGTCTCGCCTGTCGCCGGCCAGGATGTCCTGAGCGCTCTGGTCGTGTTGACCATGATGTTGCAGGCCGAAGTTGCCCTTGCGCCCGGCTTGCCGCCTCGTGATACGCCTGTCGACGATCCCGAGCGTTGGCTGGACGAACACTGGCAGGTCAAAAGCGATCACTGGTGGATGGAGCAGTCCCCGCTGCTGAATGAACAGCTTCGGGCGTTGCTGACGCTACAGGTGCGAGCCCGTGCCTTGCGTCGTGGCGCTCCCAGGCAGGACATCGAAGCTCTACTGCCAGGCGCTGATCCCGTCTTTGCAACCGTCTCACTGAAGACGAAAGAGGGTGAGCTGGTGCGTATTCCTGGCTTTGTGGCGCTGAGCGATAACCCCTATGACGATGAGCTGTCTTTCGTCCTCTACGGCCTGGGGGCCGGTGTCTGGTTCGATAGCCATCAACGTATGGTAGAGACACTGGTCCGCTACCTGCGGGCGGATAATTGCTGGACACAGGGTCTGTCCGCCCGAGCGCGTGCGGCCCTGACGGACACCACGTCCGTCGAGCTGACGTTGGGGCCGCTGCGGGTTCCTCCTGAGGTGTATCTGCTTGAAGATATGCAGTTGCTGCAACGCAGGCTGGTCATCGACGGGCTTGCTGCTGAGCCTGACAACGTTGAGGGCGCCGTTGCCCTTGTGCCCTTGTTCGAGCAACTCCAAGCAAGCGTGGCCGATGCCGTCGGTGCTTTGCGCAACGACCTGGCGCCGCAGTGGTTGCGACACCTGTCGCCTGCCGAGCGCGAGCGGTTGGCGAAGCTGCATCAGGTTGTGAACGAAACCCAGAGCCAACTGGCCGAGCAATCTCAGCACAGTGATTTCTACACCTATGCCAGCCAGCAACTTGGCGCTTGGTTGACCGCTAAAGGGTTTGCGCAATTGTCTGCCGAACAGGTACGACTGCAGGTCAGACATGACTTCACAGCGGATGCGCCGCCGCAAGTGGTTTCACTGCTCGAATGGGTCTGTGGCGGTGCTTACCATGGCGAGCGCCTGGCAATGACGATCCAGCACGAGGGCTTGCGCAATGCCCTGGGCGACCAAGGCGTATGGTCGCTCGCCAATGAATTACAGCTGCATCGAGGTTATGTCGAGCACGTCGAGCAGACCTATGCCCTCGACGAAAACCGCTATCTGCTGAGCAGAGCGCTGGATGCCAGGCTGCAACTCGCCAGGCAGGCGGCGGACTTCCAGGGCCTTGATCGCAGAGCGGTGCAGTTGCTTGAGCAGGCCACACAGGACACATGGGCGCAGCGCTCCGGAACAAGCACCATCAAGGTGGCCCTGTTGTCCATCAATGGCGAAATGCGTCTGACCGATCATCTGTACATCTACAACGATGATATCCATGTGCTCTATGCGCCCGGGTCGCCGGCGGGCGATCTGCAAGCGTTCAACTCATCTGGGCAGATGAGTCTCGCGCTGGGGGCACTGACCGCCATGCCTGCGGGGCGCGACTACCTCGTCGAGCGTGTCCGCCATGCCGACCGTCCTGCGTTGAATCGATATCTGACGCGTATAGCCAGCCTGCCTCAGGAATGGTCACGCGAGACGATCGCCCTGCATCCGCAGGACATTGACGGCTGGCAGCAGGTGATCCAGCACTGGACCGAGTTGAGGGTGATGAAGATTCTCGACGATCTCGAGGAGATCAGGCCGGTGGCGCCTGCCAGGCCGGACGGGACGCTGCAACGACGCGTGGACGACATCGACCACGAGTTGCGCGTGCTTATGACGGATTACCAGGCAGTTGCCCAGGTGCCGACTTTCATGGCCTATGCCCGTGACCGCGTGAGCGA
Organism: Pseudomonas sp. PKS; assembly: GCF_051913525.1. Lineage (NCBI taxonomy): Bacteria > Pseudomonadati > Pseudomonadota > Gammaproteobacteria > Pseudomonadales > Pseudomonadaceae > Pseudomonas > Pseudomonas sp. PKS. The sequence continues at coordinate 29,921 of NZ_JBEGDO010000008.1, forward strand.
GCGCATCAATCGTTTCCCGGGCAAGAAGGACGGATGGATCGATGCCGATACCGTTCTGGTCGAACTGGAGCATGGCGCTCGTCAGTCCTTGACCCAAGTGGTGGCCAGCGGATACCCCGCGGATTTCAATTTCAGGGACTTCGCCAGGCTGACTTCGACCGTAGGCCAGGACCTGTCCCATTTGAGCAACCGAGCGATCGATGGCTACATCCGGGCCGCCAGGCTGGGTGAGGGGTACTGCGATGAAATCCGCAAGAGTTATCTCGACCCGGACGGAGATGCCCAGTCCAGGCCGCTGGAGCTGCATCGCCACATCACAGGCATGAAAATTCAACGCGATTGTCTGATGGAGCTGCAGAGCGGACGCCTCAGCGACGCGCATGCCGACTGGCTGAAACCGGTCTGCATGGCATTTCATCGGGGCAGTTTCGTCGACGATTGCAAATTGGCAATGCTGAAGATCAACGGGGCCGCTGTAGTCGGTGGGTACCTGCTGCAGTCACCCCAGGCCAAGGGCACCTTGGTCTATCTCAGCGATGGGCCGGGTGGGCGGTACCTTTATACAGTCGAGGATTTTGTCGAGCAGTGGCGAAGCGATGCTCTGCAGGACTGGCTCTACGCGCATGTCTCGATTGACGATGAACTGTTGATCCGCGAACTCAATGAGAGCGTGCGAAATGATGACTTCGCCGATGCGTCAGAAAGCAAGGGGAATGCGAGTATCGCCCAGTCGTTGCAGGTGCTGTACAACATCCGGGATCTTTCGGTTGCTCTGCGCCAGCGTATACAGCGCTTGCTGGCCGACGCGAAACGCGATGCCTACAGCGCGGCGAGGCGTATCACCCAAGAGGTGTTCTGGCTGGTCGGTCTGGTGGCGGATGTCATCGCCTTGGCGTTCCCGCCGGCGCGAATCGTTCTGGGCTTCATCAAGGCCGGTGCCGGGTTCTACCGCAGCCTCGCGGCGTTGCGTGATGGCGATAAGACGGCAGCACTGTTATCCCTGCTCGGAGCCGTCGCCAGCTTGCCTGGGATTACGAATGTGGTGAAGTTCTATGGTACCCAGCTGGTTGATCGAGGCAGCAAACTTTGGTCGACGTTGTTTCCTGGGGAGTCATCCGCACTGAGTCTGTGGGTGAAGAACCAAGTTGAGACACTCAAAGCGTTCTATGAGCGGCATGAGGTGTTCAAGGAGCTTGGCTCGGGTGCTTTCAAACCGTTGAATAAACGATTCAAGGAAGAGTTGTCGTGGTATACCCAACTGGTCGCCTCCCAAGAGCAATCAGCCCCTCGTCAGTTCACCTGAGGCCGCCATCGGGGTCAGGGACAGCACCTCAACCCATGAGCTAGGCCTCTGGCTCATACCCCATGCGCCTGCTGACGGCGCCTGCCGCCGCCAGCAAGCGCTTCGCCGCCGGTCCCTGTTCGTCGGCATGGAAGATCGACGTCGGGCCGACCACCGTCATCACCGCGGCAATCTGGCCCATGGCGTTGAACACCGGCGCGGACAGCGCGTCCACGCCGGGCATCAGCAAACCGTGTACGTGATGCAGCCCGCGTGCACGGATCTGGGCCAGCACCGGCTCGTAGTCGCTGAATGACTGGTTCATGGCGGCCAGCTCCTGCTCACGCAGTTCCACAGTCTCGCGTTCGGGCAGGTGGGCGGCGAACACCAGGCCTGTGGACGAGCTGAGCAGCGGCAGGACCGAGCCGATCTGCGTGACTACCGTCACCGCACGCACCGCAGGCTCGATGCTCACCACTGTCGCGCCCTGGTTGCCCCACACGGCGATGAAGCAGCTCTCGTTGAGCTCGTCGCGCAATTGCGACAGCGGTAACGCCGCCACCTTCAGTACATCGATGCTGCCCAGTGCAGCCATGCCCACCCGCAGGGCCTCACGGCCCAGCCCATAATGGTTGGTGGCCGGATCCTGCTCGGCGAAGCCGCTGGCGATCAGGGCTTGCAGATAGCGGTGTACCTTGCTCGCTGGCATGCCCACGTGCTCGGCCAGGCGCGACAGCGAGGTGGATGGGGAGAGCTCGGCGAGTGCCTTGAGTATGTCGGTGCCGACTTCCGCCGAGCGGACCTTCTGCTTGCCGTTGTCGGCAGGGGGGCTGGCTTTGGTCATGGGCTTGGGCATCCAGGGGGAGACAGGTGGGCGTCTTTATAGCTTGACGCCTTTCGGCAATCAAATTACGTTATTCGTAATCTGATTACGATAAAAACAATGCAGACGCGCTGTAACGCCTGGAGTACTCACCGGAACGCGCCGGACAGGGCCAGCAGCCAGCTGCCAGCAACGGCTCTCATCGAGCCCGGAGGCACCGATGAATCTCGATTCTTCCCCTGATCTTCAGTACCTGAGCGGCTTCGGCAACGAGTTCGCCAGTGAAGCGCTGCCAGGCGCCTTGCCGGTCGGGCAGAACTCCCCACAAAAGGCCCCCTACGGCCTGTACGCCGAACTGCTCTCGGGTACCGCTTTCACCATGGCCCGCAGCGAGCTGCGTCGCACCTGGCTGTACCGCATTCGTCCCTCGGCGCTGCACCCGCGCTTCGAGCGTCTGGAGCGTCAACCGCTAACCGGCCCGCTGGGTGCGATCACCCCCAATCGCCTGCGCTGGAGCCCCCAGCCGATCCCCGCCGAACCCACCGATTTCATCGAAGGCTGGCTGCCGATGGTGGCTAACTCGGCCTCGGAGAAGCCGGCTGGCGTGAGCATCTACATCTATCGCGCCAACCGCTCGATGGAGCGTGTGTTCTTCAATGCCGACGGCGAACTGCTGCTGGTGCCAGAGCAAGGCCGCCTGCGCATTGCCACCGAACTGGGGGTGATGGAAGTCGAGCCGCTGGAGATCGCCGTGATCCCTCGGGGCATGAAGTTCCGCGTCGAGCTGCTCGACGGCCAGGCCCGTGGCTACATTGCCGAAAACCATGGCGCCCCGCTGCGCATCCCGGACTTGGGCCCGATCGGCAGCAATGGCCTGGCCAACCCCCGTGACTTCCTGACCCCGGTGGCGCACTACGAAGAGGTCAGCGGGCCAGTGCAACTGGTGCAGAAATTCCTCGGCGAGCACTGGGCCTGCGAACTGCAGCACTCGCCGCTGGACGTGGTCGCCTGGCACGGCAGCAACGTGCCGTACAAGTACGACCTGCGCCGCTTCAATACCATCGGCACGGTCAGCTTCGACCATCCCGATCCTTCCATCTTCACTGTGCTGACCTCGCCGACCAGCGTCCACGGCATGGCCAACATGGACTTCGTGATCTTCCCGCCACGCTGGATGGTGGCCGAGAACACCTTCCGTCCACCTTGGTTCCACCGCAACCTGATGAACGAATTCATGGGCCTGATCCAGGGGGCCTACGACGCCAAGGCTGAAGGCTTCCTGCCGGGCGGTGCCTCGCTGCACGGTGTGATGAGCGCCCACGGGCCAGACGCCGAAACCTGCGAGAAGGCCATCGCCGCGGACCTGGCGCCGCACAAGATCGACAACACCATGGCATTCATGTTCGAGACCAGCCAGGTGCTGCGTCCGAGCCGTCATGCCCTCGAGTGCCCGCAACTGCAGGCCGACTACGATAGTTGCTGGGCCACCTTGCCGAGCACCTTCAACCCGAATCGGAGATAACCCATGAACCAGACCGCCATCGCCCGTAGCTGGGTCGAGCACGCCAACGGGCACAGCGACTTCCCGTTGCAGAACCTGCCCCTGGGCATCTTCAGCCGTTCAGGCCAGGCACCGCGTTGCGGCGTAGCCATCGGTGACGCGATCCTCGATCTGGAAGCCGTGCTGGCCGCCGGCCTGTTCGACGGCCAGGCCAAGGTCGCTGCCGAAGCCACCCGAGGCGGCGCGCTGAACGCGTTCTTCGCCCTGGGCCGTGAAGCCCGTGTGGCCCTGCGCGAGCGTTTGCTGGCGCTGCTGGGCGAGCACAGCGAGCATCAAGCGGCCTTGAAGGCTGCCCTGTATCCGGCCAGCGAGTGCCAACTGCACCTGCCTGCGAAGATCGGCGACTACACCGACTTCTACGTCGGCATCGAGCATGCCAAGAACGTGGGCAAGCTGTTCCGCCCTGACAACCCGCTGCTGCCCAACTACAAATACGTGCCGATCGGTTACCACGGCCGTGCCTCCACCATCCGTCCCTCCGGTAGCGACGTGCGCCGTCCCAAGGGCCAGACCCTGCCGGCCGGGCAGACCGAGCCGAACTTCGGCCCGTGTGCGCGCCTGGACTACGAGCTGGAGCTGGGCATCTGGATCGGCCAAGGCAACGACATGGGCCAGTCCATCCCGGTGAGCGACGCCGCCGAGCATGTGGCCGGCTACTGCCTGCTCAACGACTGGTCCGCGCGCGATATCCAGGCCTGGGAATACCAGCCACTGGGCCCGTTCCTGTCCAAGAGCTTCATCACCACTATCTCGCCCTGGGTGGTTACCGCCGAAGCCCTCGAGCCGTTCCGTTGCGCCCAGGCGCCGCGTCCTGAAGGCGACCCGCAGCCCCTGTCCTACCTGCTGGACAAGCGTGACCAGGCCGCGGGTGCCTTCGATATCGAGCTGGAAGTGCTGCTGGTTACCGAGAAGATGCGCGAGCAGGGTCTGCCAGCCCATCGCCTGACCCTGAGCAACACACGCAGCATGTACTGGACCGTGGCCCAGATGGTGGCCCACCACAGCGTCAACGGTTGCCAGTTGCAGCCGGGTGACCTGTTCGGTTCGGGCACGCTGTCCGGCGCCACGCCCGGCTCGTTCGGCAGCCTTCTGGAGATCACCGAAGGTGGCAAGCACCCGGTGGAGCTGGCCAGCGGCGAGGTGCGCAAGTTCCTGGAGGACGGCGACGAGATCATCCTGCGCGCCCGCTGCACCCGCGACGGCGTGGCGAGCATCGGCTTCGGCGAATGCCGCGGCACGATCATCTCGGCCAACTGAGAGGTCAGGGCGATGGAGCTGTTCACCTATTACCGTTCCACTTCCTCGTATCGGGTACGCATCGCCCTGGCGCTCAAGGGCCTGGATTACCAGGCCCTGCCGGTCAACCTGCTCAAGGGCGAGCAGCGTGGCGCGGACTACCTGGCGCTCAACCCCCAGGGGCGAGTGCCCGCGCTGCGGACCGATGGCGGGGAGTTGCTGGTGCAGTCACCGGCGATCATCGAGTACCTCGAAGAGGTTTATCCACAGCCTGCGCTGTTGCCGGCCAGTGCCGAGGCTCGGGCCAAAGTGCGGGGCGTGGCGGCGATCATCGGCTGCGACGTCCACCCGTTGCACAACGTCAGCGTGCTCAACCAACTGCGTCAGTTGGGCCATGACGATGCCCAGGTCAACCAGTGGATCGCCCACTGGATCGGACAGGGCCTGGCGGCGGTGGAACAATTGATCGGTGATCGAGGCTTTTGCTTCGGTGACGAGCCGGGGTTGGCAGATGTCTACCTGATCCCTCAGCTCTACGCCGCCGAGCGATTCAACGTCGACCTCAGCGGCTATCCACGTATTGCCCGCGTGGCTGCTTTGGCCCAGGCGCACCCGGCCTTCACCAAGGCGCATCCCTCCTGCCAGCCGGACACCCCGGCTCAGTGAATCGAACGCTTGGTCGACGGGAGTTGGCCAAGCCGTTCGCTCAATTTCAGACGCTGGATCGGGTCGTCGGTCAGCAGCAAGGCATGCTCCAAGTCATAGCGCTCGGCCTGGGGGCAATCCAGGTGCTGGTAGAGCGTGGCGCGGGCCAGGTAGTCGCTGGCCAGCACCGGTCCCAGTTGCATCACCCGTTCGGCGTCGATCAGGGCGGCCAGGTCGTTTTCGTTGCTGCTGTGCAGATGACGCAGGTTGCGCGACAGGCGCTGGAGCATCTGCATGGGGGCTGCGCTGTGCATGTGCTCGGCGCTCAACGGCATATGGGGGCCGAACTGGCGGGCCAGGAGTTCGCGGCAGTCGGCGGGATACAACCGTCGCCCGCCGCAGGGATCGAGCAAATGGTCGGCCCCGGGCACACGTAGCAGGAAGTGGCCGGGGAAGTTCACGCCCTCCAGGGGGATCGACAGGCGTCGCGCCAGCTCCAGGGCGAGGATGGCCAGGGTCAACGGCTGGCCGCGGCGGCGCTGCAGGACTTTGTCCATCAACGCCACCTGGGGCCGCAACGGATGGTACTCATCCTGCGCGAAGCCCAGGGCATTGAGCTGGCGCAGCAGGGGCTGGGCCAGCTCATGGAGCGGCAGCATCGGCAGGTTGGCGCTGATTTCTCGCTGCAAGTCGTGCACTTGGGCGAGGCTCGCCGCCGGCTCTACCGTCCGGTCGTGCTCGGCCGCTATCCACAGCGTTGCTTCCAGCAGCGCGACAGGCTCGCGATCCAGGCAGGCCAGGCAGGCTTGACGTGGGTTCATGGGCACTCTCCGCATACGCTTATCTTTTAGCCTTGGCGCGTGCTTTCGTCCAGTGGTCCGCCAAGGGCTCGGAGCCTGGTGGCCTGCCTATACTGGAAGGAGCACCTCTCGGGGGAGCCCGTTGATGTTCGCGCTCATGCAAAGCACCCGCACCCAGTCCCTGCACCTGTGCATCGACCCGCCGACAGGCCTCAAGGCCGTCGTGGTCATTCATAGCGAGCAGTTGGGCCCGGCCATGGGCGGCTGTCGCTATCTACCCTACGCCGATGACGAAAGCGCCATGACCGACGCCATCCGTCTGGCCCAGGGCATGAGCTACAAGGCGGCACTGGCGGGCCTGCCCTTGGGCGGCGGCAAGGCGGTGATCGTGCGCAACCCGCATGTGGAAAACCGCGCCGCGCTGTTCGAGGCATTCGGCCGGTTCGTCGACACTCTGCAGGGGCGCTTCATCACTGCCGTGGACAGCGGCACCTCAACCCTGGACATGGACTGCATCGCCCAGACCACACCCCATGTCACCAGCACCACAGCCTCAGGCGACCCGTCGCCGCATGCCGCAATGGGTGTGTTCGCGGGCATTCGCGCCACGTCCATGGCGCGTCTGGGCAGCGATAACCTGGAGGGGCTGCGCATCGCTGTGCAAGGCTTGGGCAATGTCGGCTATGCCTTGGCCGAGCAGTTGCACGCGGCGGGCGCGGAATTATTGGTCAGCGACCTGGATCCTGGACGCGTGCGCCTGGCCGTGGAGCAACTGGGTGCGCATCCTGTGACCAATGACGCGCTGATCAGCACCCCCTGCGACATCTTTGCACCCTGTGGCGTCGGGCCGGTGCTCAATGGCCAGAGCGTGATGCAGTTGCGCTGCGCAGCCGTGGCAGGCGCGGCGAACAACCAGCTCACTACGCTACAGGTGGCGGACCAGCTGGAAAATCGCGGCATCCTCTATGCGCCGGACTACGTGATCAATGCCGGTGGCCTGATCTATGTGGCCCTGACCCACCGGGGCGAGGACCTGGGCACCATCACCGCGCACCTGGCGCGCATTCCTACGCGGCTGACCGAAGTGTTTGCCCATGCCCAGGCGGAGAAGCGTTCGCCAGCGCGGGTGGCGCAGATGCTGGCGGAGCGGTTGCTCTACGGATGACCCTGGGTCATTCAGCCTGATCCTCAAGCAGCTCGGCCAAGGCATCCGGCTGGTTCTTGAAGGCCCGGGCGAACACGTCGCGGTTCTTGGCCATGTAGATGCCGGCTTCCTCGACCTGCTGTTCGCTCAACGACGGCACGGCCTTTTGCAGCACCTCGGCCAGGCGCTCGGCCAGTTCGAGCATCTTGTCGTGACGGTCTGCTTCGGCCTTATCCATGAACAAGCGCTCCGGGTCGCGGCTGCTGCGGTACACCACTTCGACGGCCATTCATCACCTCTGTGCCTTTTGCTGTTAGGGTTATGGGTTAACTGTATTTATATACAGTACTCGCTCCAGCCACCGCGATGCAACTCAAGTGATGGCCTTTTCCCTTCAGAGCCTAGCCCACAGGTGCCTTGCGGCAATCGGTCGCCTTCCAAGGCAAGGGCCTGGCCTTTTTACTGCATGGCACAAGCGTCACAGTGGTGACGCATCATCCTTCAGCTCGTATCGGGGAATCGAACATCGTGAACATCAAATGGGCAGAAAAACTGCGCAAGGGCCTGCATGGCTCGGCGGACTCGCTGGGCAACCTGTGCGTCGAGGCGTTCCACTACCTGGCGTTGTTCGGCATTGGCGCCATCACTGCCTATGCGGCGGTGGTGACCTTCCTGGACATGCTGGGCAAAGGTGGGGTCAGCGTCGATGACATCCTGCTGCTGTTCATCTACCTGGAGCTGGGGGCGATGGTGGGGATTTACTTCAAGACCAACCACATGCCGATCCGCTTCCTGCTCTATGTGGCGATCACCGCGCTGACCCGTCTGCTGATCGGCGATGTCTCGCACCACAGGGCGCCAGACGTCGGGCTGCTGTACCTGTGCGGCGGCATCCTGCTGCTGGCGTTTTCGATCCTTGTGGTGCGCTACGCCTCGTACCGCTATCCGTCCACCAAGGTGCTCGATGCCAATGGCAAAGAGGTCGAGGACGGCAAGTAGGGGTCAGTTGGCCAGGCCGGCGGCGGGGAAGCGGCGTGGTGTCTGGCGAGGGGCATGGGTGAGGGCGGCCAGGACTTCCAGCGGGTTCTGGCCCAGTTCGATGGCCAGCCCCAGGCGAATGCTGTCGATCACCCGCTGCAGACGCTGCGGGTCATTGCGCTGGGCGGCGGTGATCAGGCGTTTGGCGACCACACCGCTGTCGTCGGAGAGGGTGAGCATGATGCTGCCGTCCAGGCGTTCGATGCTCAGGTTGACCCGGTACTCGGGGGCGAAGGCGTCGCTGATCTGGTCGAATGGATTGTGCATGGTCGGGCTGTCTGCAATGAATGACTGCAGAGGTTGACCGACTGAGCGCGCGGTTGGTTCAGGGCCATTGATCGGTGGACATGAAAACGCCCGGCAATGCCGGGCGTTTTTTGTCGATCGCAGGGTTCAGGCTTCAGGGTCGCTCATCTGAAGTACCCCACGCTTGCTGCGCAACTTGCCGTAGAAGTGCTCCAGCGCGTTGTTCAGCTTGCTGGCGGCGCCATCCACAGCCTGGTCCAGGGACGTGGCGGTGTGGGTCACGGAAATCGGTTGATGGCCTTTCGGGCGAGCCTCCATCTGGCAGCGTTTGTCATGCGGGCCGGGCTTGGTGCCGTTCTCGTCACGCAGGTGGACCTCGATGCGGGTGAGGTCGTCCTCGTAGCGTTCGAGCGTGCTTTCAAGCGTGCTGCGAACCCACTCGTTGAGCCGGATGTTGCCTTCGATGTGATTGCTGCTGTTGACCTGGATTTGCATGATTCAATCCTTATTCAGCTTGCTCGCAAGAGACGCGCCTAGGCCTTTGAGGCCCTTGGGATTTCTTCGCCTCTTGACCCTAAAGTCAGCCAACGGCGAAACGAAATCAAGCCCCTTTTGAAAATAAATTTTCTGTTGCAAATCGGCCTTGGCAAACCGCCGAAACATGCTTCTGGTGCTGATGCGCCCGGCGAACGTGCGCTCGTCGCTCAGCCACCGAAGGCCGCCCGGTAGTCCCCGGGCGTCGCGCCCAGGGCCTGACGGAAGCGGTTGCTGAAGTGGCTGGCGCTGGCGAACCCACACAGCAGGGCCACCTGGCCCAACGGCAACTGGCCCAGGCGCAACAGCTGGCAGGCGCGGTTGAGGCGGCGCGCCAGCAGGTACTGGTGCGGCGGCAGGCCGAAGCTTGTACGGAACATGCGGGCGAAGTGGTATTCGGACAGGTTGCAGCGCACAGCCAACTCACCCAGGGTGATGGGGTGGTCCAGGTGCGCTTCGATGTATTCCACCAACTGTCGGCGCTGGTGCGGTGCCAGGCCGCCCTTCAGGCGCAGGCCTTGGCGCAGACCTGCCTGGCTGAGCACGGCGTGGTCGACGATTTCATGGGCCAGGCTGCTGGCCAGCAGACGTTCACCGGGTTCGTGCCAGTCCAGGGTCACCAGTTGGCGGAAGCGTCGGGCCTGTTGCGGATCATCGAGGAAGGTTGCCTCTTGAAGTTGCATCTCCCGCGGTTCGCGGTCGAGCAGGTGCAGGCAACCCAGAGCGAACTGCGCCTCGCTGATGTAGAGGTGGGCCAGGCGGATGTGCCCGTTGACCACCCAGTTGGACTCGTGACCTGCGGGCATGATGCACAGTTTGTCCGGCGCGCCTTTGTCGGCCGGGCGCTGGCGTCGGAAGGTGCCGGTGCCGTCGGCGATGTAGCACGACAGGGTATGGTGGCTCGGCGCCTGGTAGTCGCGGGCATCGTCGCGATTGCTCCACACCGCTGCGGCCAGGCCGTCGCCCAGGTGCGCGCTCAGCTCCAGGCGGGCATTGGGGGAGGCGTGCATGGCGTTGAAGACTTGCAGTTGGGTCAGTGGGGTCATCGGTGATTCCTCGTCTTGCCATCCTACTGCGTGGCGTTCGGGCTGACAGCCCCGGGGATGGCAAATGCGCAAGTTTGTGCAAGCGCAGGAGTCGGTGGTGGGTGGAGACTGGAGATCACGGCGAGGGCTGGCCCCTCGATCGCAGACTTCGCCTGCGCCTACTGGTGCCGATGAGCGCATGTTGGGGGCGCTGGCGAAGCCGGCGATGGGCTGCAACGCAGCCCCAGCGCTTGTGACTGCCACGGAAGCCCTACCATGAACCTCTCGCTCTACTTGCTCACCGTCCTGATCTGGGGCACCACCTGGATCGCCCTGAAACTGCAGTTGGGCGTGGTCGCCATTCCGGTGTCGATCGTCTATCGCTTCGCCCTGGCCGGGCTGATCCTGTTCGCCATCCTCTTGCTCACCCGACGCCTGCAACCGATGAACCGGCGCGCCCACCTAGTGTGCCTGGCCCAGGGTTTTTGCCTGTTCTGCGTCAACTTCATGTGTTTTCTCACCGCCAGCCAGTGGATCGCCAGCGGGCTGATCGCCGTGGTGTTCTCCACCGCTACCCTATGGAACGCGCTCAACGCGCGGATCTTCTTTGGCCAGCGTATCGCTGCCAACGTGTTGGGCGGTGGTGCCCTGGGGCTGGTGGGCCTGGGCCTGCTGTTCTGGCCGGAGCTGTTCAGCCACACCGCCAGCCGGGAGACCTTGTACGGCCTGGGCCTCGCCTTGCTGGGCACCTTGTGTTTCTCGGCGGGGAACATGCTTTCCAGCGTGCAGCAGAAGGCAGGGCTCAAGCCCATGACCACCAACGCCTGGGGCATGGTGTATGGCGCGACGATGTTGGCGCTGTACTGCCTGCTCAGCGGCATTCCCTTCGACATGGAATGGAACACCCGCTACATCGGTTCGCTGCTGTACCTGGTGATCCCGGGGTCGGTCATCGGTTTCACCGCCTACCTGACCTTGGTCGGACGCATGGGGCCGGAGCGGGCGGCCTACTGCACGGTGCTGTTCCCGCTGGTGGCGTTGAATGTCTCGGCCGTCGCCGAGGGCTATCAGTGGACGGCGCCAGCACTGCTGGGGCTGGTGGCGGTGATGGCGGGCAACGTGCTGGTGTTTCGCAAGCCCAAGGCCAAGGTGATGGGGCGTGCGGTCGGCGTGAGGTAGGCGTTCATCGGGTGATGGGTTTGATGCGGCCCTTTCGCGGGTAAACCCGCTCCCACAGGTGCTCCACTGGCTTCAAGAACAACAGCGAACCTGTCGGAGCGGGTTTACCCGCGAATGCGTCCTGAAAGACGACTCAGCCCTTCCAGACCTGCGGGTTGACCAGGTCCCGAGGTCGCTCGCCCAACAGCGCCGCGCGCAGGTTGTCGATCGCCCGGTTGGCCATGGCTTCGCGGGTTTCAGCGGTGGCGGACCCCACGTGTGGCAGGGTCAGGGCATTGGGCAGTGTGAACAGCGGCGAGTCGGCCAGCGGCTCTTTCTCGTACACGTCCAGCCCGGCCCCACGAATCGTACCGCCCTGCAGCGCCTCGACCAGCGCCGCCTCGTCCACCACTGGCCCACGGGAGACGTTGATCAAAAAGGCGCTGGGCTTCATCAGTTTGAGCTCGCGGGCACCGATCAGCTTGCGCGTGGCATCCGACAACGGCACCACCAGGCACACGAAATCGGCTTCGGCCAGCAGTTGTTCCAGGCTGCGGTACTGCGCCCCGAGCTCCTGTTCCAGCGCGGGCTTGCGGTTGTTGCCGCTGTACAGCACCTGCATGTTGAAACCGAAGCGGCCACGCCGGGCGATGGCGGCGCCGATGTTGCCCAGGCCGACGATGCCAAGGGTCTTGCCATGCACGTCGCTGCCGAAATGGGCTGGGCCGACGGTGGCTTGCCATTGGCCGGCCTTGGTCCAGGCGTCGAGCTCGGCGACCCGGCGCGCACAGCCCATGACCAGGGCGAAGGCCAGGTCGGCGGTGCTTTCGGTGAGCACGTCGGGGGTGTTGGTCAAGGCGATGCCGCGCTCGTTGAAGTAGTCCAGGTCGTAGTTGTCGTAGCCGACCGAGACGCTGGACACCACTTCCAGCTTGCCTGCGCCCTCCAGCTGCGCCCGGCCGAGCTTGCGACCGACGCCGATCAGGCCATGGGCCTGGGGCAGGGCTTCGTTGAACTGGGCGGCGATGTCACCGTGCTTGGGGTTGGGCACGATCACGTTGAAGTCTTGTTGCAGGCGTTCGGCCATGGCCGGGGTGATGCGGCTGAAGGCCAGGACGGTCTTTTTCATCGGGCTACTTCTCATGGCAAAAAGTTACAAGCTACAAGCTACAGGCTTCGAGCGGCAAGAAAAGCTGGACGGCATGGGCCTGGTTTTTCGTGCGGCTTGAAGCTCGCGGCTAGCGACCGCTCTCGTGGATCTTCAGGTCCGCCTCGTGGGCGGCGAGGATCTCCGGCAGCGAGTTGCGCAGGTACTCGACCCAGGTCTTGATCTTCGCATCCAGGTACTGGCGCGAGGGGTAGATCGCGTAGAGGTTCAGCTCCTGCAAGCGGTAGTCGGGCATGATCCGCACGATGCTGCCGTCGCGCAGGCCGTCGATGGCCGAATAGATCGGCAGCACGCCCACGCCCATGCCGCTGCGGATCGCCGTCTTCATGGCGTCGGCCGAGTTCACCTGGAACGGCGAGGTGGTGATGTTGACCATCTCCTGGCCTTCCGGGCCGTCGAACAGCCACTTCTCCAGCGGGATCACCGGGCTGACCATGCGCAGGCACGAATGCTTGAGCAGGTCGGCTGGCTTGTGTGCGGTGCCGTGCTTGGCCACGTACTCGGGCGAGGCGCAGACGATGCTGTAGGTGATGCCCAGGCGCTGGGAGACGAAGCCGGAGTCCGGCAACTCGCTGGCCAGCACGATGGACACGTCATAGCCCTCGTCGAGCAGGTCTGGCACGCGGTTGGCCATGGTCAGGTCGAAGGTCACGTCCGGGTGCGACTCACGGTAGCGGGCAATGGCATCGACCACGAAGTGCTGGCCGACGCCGGTCATCGAATGCACCTTCAACTGTCCGGCCGGGCGGGCGTGGGCATCGCTGGCCTCGGCCTCGGCTTCTTCGACGAAGGTCAGAATCTGTTCGCAGCGCATCAAGTAACGCTTGCCCGCCTCGGTCAGGGCGATACGCCGGGTGGTGCGGTTTAGCAGCCGAGTTTGCAGATGGGCTTCCAGGTTGGAGACCGCCCGCGAGACGTTCGCGGTGGTCGTATCCAGTTGCGCCGCGGCGGCAGTGAAGCTGCCGAGTTGGGCTACGCAACTGAAAGCACGCATGTTTTGCAGGGTGTCCATGGGTCACTCTCAAGGTAGAGGACAAAATTGTGACATGAAGTAACCAAAACGGTCTTCAGACTAAAGCCGGATTATCACTGTTTTGGTAACAAAGATTCGCAGGAATATACGCTTATCGCCAGTGCGACCGCCCCCTAGAATTGCCCGGCCTCTTCACCTCATCCTCGGGAAATCGCAGCTGTGCCGCGTCGCATCATCAGAGCGCTGAATGCGCTCAGTGCCTGTGCCCTTAGCCTTACCTTGAGCGGCTGTATCGGAACCTGGGGCATCGCCCCGCAAAGCAAGACGCTGCAAGCCAATACCCTGACCACCGACGACGCGATCCGCGAAGCTGCCACCGACGCCCATTGGCCGGCGCAACAGTGGTGGCGTGCCTATGGCGACCCGCAGTTGGACCGCTGGGTCGAGCTGGCCCAGAGCGGCAGCCCGACCCTGGCCATGGCCGCGGCGCGGGTGCGCCAGGCCAAGTCCATGGCCGGTGTGATCGAGTCGGCGGAAAAGCTCCAGGCCAACGGCCAGGCCACCCTCAAGCGCCACAACTGGCCGGAAGATCAGTTCTACGGCCCTGGCGCGCTGTCCGGTGCCAACACCTGGGACAACAACGCCGCCATCGGTTTCAGCTATGCCCTGGACCTTTGGGGCCGTGAGCGCAATGCCAGCGAGCAGGCCGTGGACCAGGCGCACATGAGCGTTGCCGAAGCCCGCCAGGCCCAGCTGGAGCTACAGAACAACGTGGTGCGCGCCTACATCCAGCTGAGCCTGCACTTCGCCCAGCGCGATATCGTCCAGGCCGAGTTGGAGCAGCAGGAGCAGATCCTCGCCCTGGCCAAGCGGCGTCTGGACAGCGGCCTTGGCACGCACTTCGAGGTCAGCCAGGCCGAGGCCCCGCTGCCTGAGACCCATCGTCAGCTCGACAGCCTCAACGAAGAGATCGCCCTGACCCGCAACCAGTTGGCCGCCTTGGCTGGCAAGGGCCCGGGGGAGGGCGCGCAGATCCAGCGCCCCACCCTGAGCCTCGGCGCACCGCTCAAGCTGCCGTCGAACCTGCCCGCCGAACTGGTCGGCCAGCGCCCCGACGTGGTTGCCAGCCGCTGGCAGGTGGCGGCCCAGGCCCGTGGCATCGATGTGGCCCACGCCGGCTTCTTCCCCAATGTCGACCTGGTCGGCAGCCTGGGCTTCATGGCCACCGGCGGTGGCCCGCTGGAGTTTCTCACCGGGCGCAAGTTCAACTACAACGTAGGCCCGGCCATCAGCCTGCCGATCTTCGACGGCGGTCGCCTGCGCTCGCAATTGGGCGTGGCGTCGGCGGGCTATGACATGGCGGTGGCGCGTTACAACGAAACCGTGGTCGGTGCACTGAAGAACATCTCCGACCAACTGATCCGCCGCGAGTCGATGAAAGAGCAGTCGCACTTCGCCGCACAGAGCGTGGCCGCCGCGCAGAAGACCTATGACATCGCCATGGTCGCCTTCCAGCGCGGGCTGACCGACTACCTGAATGTGCTCAACGCCCAGACCCTGCTGTTCCGTCAGCAACAGATCCAACAGCAGGTCCAGGCCGCGCGCCTGAGCGCCCA
The DNA here is from genome assembly GCF_051913525.1 of Pseudomonas sp. PKS. Taxonomy (NCBI): domain Bacteria; kingdom Pseudomonadati; phylum Pseudomonadota; class Gammaproteobacteria; order Pseudomonadales; family Pseudomonadaceae; genus Pseudomonas; species Pseudomonas sp. PKS. The sequence continues at coordinate 45,170 of NZ_JBEGDO010000008.1, forward strand.
TGCCGAGCTGGTCACCGCCCTCGGTGGTGGGCTGCAGGCCGGCCAGGACGTACCGGACGAGCAACGCCAGGCGGCGCCGAAAACCCCTGCGACCCTGGCCATCTTCGACACGCCGAGCCACGCCGAATGAGCACATCGAGCCTGCCCCTGCGCTGGCTGCAGAGCCTGGAATGGCGCCGGGGCTTCTTTGCCTGGGCGCGCACCGACGGGGTGACCTGGGTCTATATCTTCAAGGTCCTGGCAGCCGCTTTCATCACCTTGTGGCTGGCCATGCGTCTGGAGCTGCCGCAACCGCGCACGGCGATGATCACCGTGTTCATCGTCATGCAGCCACAGAGCGGGCATGTGTTCGCCAAAAGCTTCTACCGGGTGCTCGGCACCCTGGCGGGCTCGGCGATGATGGTCGCGCTGGTCGCGCTCTTTCCGCAGAACACCGAGCTGTTCCTGCCCAGCCTTGCGTTGTGGGTCGGCCTGTGTTCGGCCGGCGCCATGCGCTACCGCACCTTCCAGGCCTATGGTTTCGTGCTGGCCGGGTATACCGCGGCGATGATCGGCCTGCCGGTGCTGCAGCACCCCGACCAAGCGTTCATGGCGGCGGTGTGGCGGGTGCTGGAAATCTCCCTGGGGATCCTGGTGTCGACCCTGGTCAGCGCGGCGATCCTGCCCCAGTCGGCCAGCGCCGCCATGCGCAATGCTCTGTACCAGCGCTTTGGCGTGTTCGCTGGGGTGGTGGTCGAGGCCCTGCGTGGCGACAGCCAGCCGGACCGCTACGAAAGCAGCAACGTGCGTTTCATCGCCGAGGCGGTGGGCCTGGAGAGTCTGCGCAACGTCACCGCCTTCGAAGACCCGCACATGCGCAGGCGCTCGGGCCGGCTGGTGCGCATGAACAGCGAGTTCATGGCCATCACCACCCGCTTCAACGCGCTGCACAGTCTGCTGGAGCGCCTGCGCGCCCGTGGGCCGTTGCAGATCGTCGGGGCCATCGAGCCGGGCCTGGCGACCCTTGCCGAATTGCTCGACCCCTATGTGGGCCGCGCCCTGACCGACGCCGATGCGCTGCGCCTGACCCTGGAGCTGGCGGCTTACAAGGAAGGCCTGCAAACCCAGGTGCGCGGCCTGCGCGCCGACTACCTCGAGACCGACCCCAGCGAGTCGGACCTGCTCGACTTCCACACCGCCTTCGAGCTGCTGTACCGCTTCGTCGACGAGATGTACAGCTACGCCCAGACCCACGCCTCGCTCGCCGCCCACAGGCACGAGCGCGAACAGTGGGACGAGCCCTACGTGGCCCAGACCAGCTGGCTGGTGTCGCTGGCTGCCGGCGTGCGTGCCTCGGCGGTGCTGTTGCTGCTGGGCAGCTACTGGCTGCTCAGCGATTGGCCAAGCGGCGCCATGATGACGTTGATCGCGACAGTCACCGTGGGGCTGTCGGCAGCCTCGCCGAATCCCAAGCGCATGTCGTTCCAGATGGCCTGCGGCACGCTGATCGGCGCCTTCGTCGGCTTCTTCGAGACCTTCTTTGTCTTCCCCTGGATCGACGGCTTCCCATTGTTGTGCATGGTGCTGGCGCCGGTGTTCGTGCTGGGGGCGTTTCTGTCCTCGCGCCCGGCCTATGCTGGCTACGGGATCGGCCTGCTGGTGTTCTTCGCCATCGGCTCGGTGCCGAACAACCTGACGGTGTACGACCCCTACGTGTTCATCAACGATTACATCGGCATGGTCATCGGCATGCTGGTCTGCGCCGCCGCCGGGGCCATCATCCTGCCGCCCAACAGCCGTTGGCTGTGGAGCCGCCTGGAGCAGGACCTGCGTGAGCAAGTGTTGTTCGCCATCACCGGTCGCCTGCGCGGGCTGGGCTCGGCGTTCGAGAGCCGTACCCGCGACCTGCTGCACCAAGCCTACGGCTTGGCTGCCGGCCGGCCGCAGGTGCAGAGCGAGCTGATGCGCTGGATGTTCACTGTCCTGGAAATCGGCCACGCGATCATCGAGCTGCGCAAGGAACAGATGCGCGCCCCGATCCACCCGGCCTATGCCGAAAGCCAGCCCTGGCGCCAGGCCATCCGCGTGATGGGCCGGGCCTTGGCGCGGCTGTTCCTGCAGCCCAACGCCAGCAACCACGAACGCGCCCTGGTGGCGGTGGACCATGCCATCAGCCGCGTGCAGGCCACCGACGAGCCCTTCGCCCGGCACTTCGACACCTCGGTGTTGCGCCGGGTGCAGAGCTACCTGCATTTCATTCGTACGTCCCTGCTCGACCCCAAGTCGCCCCTGGCTCCGGCCAAAGGATTGCACCATGCCTCGTGAAATCGCCTTCCATGGCGTGTACATGCCCACCATGACCTTGATGTTCCTGTTCGCCGCAGGCCTGGCCTGGGGGCTGGACCGCTTCATCGCAAGCCATGACGGCTACCGCTTTTTCTGGCATCCGGCGCTGCTGCGCTTGTGCCTGTTCATCTGCCTCTTCGGCGCCATGGCGCTGTCTGTCTACTGGTGAGAATCCTTCGATGAAAAAATTCTTCAGCCTGATCGCCACCCTGCTGGTGCTGGCGGGCGCCGTGGTGATCGGTCGCCAGTTGTGGCTGCACTACATGACCACCCCCTGGACCCGTGACGGCCGGGTGCGCGCCGACATCATCAACGTCGCTGCTGACGTGCCGGGCTACGTGGTGGACGTGCCAGTCAAGGACAACCAACGCGTGAAGAAGGGGGACCTGCTGATCCAGATCGACCCCGAGCATTACCAGCTGGCGGTGGACCAGGCCAAGGCCCTGGTCGCCTCGCGCAAGGCCACGTGGGAGATGCGCAAGGTCAACGCCAAGCGCCGCGCCGACCTGGACAACCTGGTGATCTCCAAGGAAAACCGCGACGACGCCAGCAACATCGCAAGCTCCGCATTGGCCGACTACCAGCAGGCCCAGGCCCAACTGGCGGCCGCCGAGCTCAACCTAAAGCGCACGCGGATCATTGCCACGGTCGATGGCTACGTCACCAACCTCAACATCCACAAGGGCGACTACGCCCGCACCGGCGAGGCGGTGATGGCGGTGGTGGATGAGAACTCGTTCTGGGTGTATGGCTTCTTCGAGGAGACCAAGCTGCCCCACGTGAAGGTGGGCGACCAGGCCGAATTGCAGATGATGAGCGGCGAGCGCATCAAGGGGCATGTGGAGAGCATCGCCCGCGGCATCTACGACCGCGACAACCCGCAGAGCCGCGAGCTGATCGCCGACGTGAACCCGACCTTCAACTGGGTGCGTCTGGCCCAGCGGGTGCCAGTGCGCATTCACATCGATGAAGTGCCGGAAGGCTTTTTGCTCGCGGCGGGGACCACCTGCACGGTGGTGGTCAAGCCGAGCGAGGACTGATCCGAATTCGGCATTTAGGCTCCTGACGCATTCACGGGTGAACCCGCGAATGCGTCTGTGGCAGCCCCAAGCCTGTGGGCTTATCCCGCCGCCCCCACCAACACCGGAATCTGCACCCGGTCGATCACCTTGGCGCTGATCGACGGATCCAGCAGTCGCCCCAGCCGCGACAGATGGCGGTGGCCCATGATGATCAGCTCGCAATCCAGCGCCCGGGCCTTGGCGACGATGGCCTCGGCGGGTTCTGCGGCGACCATGCAGCCGTGGCTGCTGAAACCGGCCTCGCGCAATGCACGTACCGCCGTGGCCACGGCCTGGTCGGCCAGGTGCTGTTCTTCGCAGGCGGCCGGGTATTCCTGCTGTTCCTCTTCGGTGTAGGCCATCGGGTGATCGTGCAAGGCGAAAGTCGTATCGATGGCCAGCAACACGTGCAGTTCGTGCTCGCTGGGTCGGCAGTAGCGCTGGGCGAGGTCGAGCAGGGCGCTGGTGGCAGGGGAGGCGTCGATGGCGATCAGGACCGGGCGGGGCATGGAGGTTCCTTCGGTTCGGTGGTGGCCTTGTTGCGGGTTCACCCGCGAAGCTGTGCGCACCATTCTTGATCGTCCATCGCGCTGGATAAATGGCCCACCACGCACGGGGACATTGCGCCAGACGCAATCATCCGGCCTGATAAGATGTCTTTTCCCACAGCTGTCACGGAAAACGGCCCATGCAATTGCCCGACATGAACCTGCTCGTCGCCCTCGATGCCCTGCTCGACGAGGGCAGTGTGGTCGGCGCGGCGCAGCGCATGAACCTGAGCCCCGCCGCCATGAGTCGCACCCTGGGGCGGATCCGCGATGCCTTGGGCGACCCGATCCTGGTGCGCGCAGGCCGAGGTCTGGTGCCCACGCCCCGGGCCCTGGCCCTGCGCGAGCAGGTCTCGGCCTTGGTGGAGCAGGCCGGGCAGGTGTTTCGCAGTGGCGATGAGGTGGACCTGCCGAACCTGGAGCGGGCCTTCAACATCCGCACCAACGACCTGTTCATCGCCCTGTATGGCGCCCAGCTGTTGCGCATGATGCACGAGCAGGCGCCGCGCACGGTGCTCAGGTTCGTGCCCGAGAGCCCAGGTGGCGATGACGACAGCGTGCTGCGCGACGGGCGCACCGATTTGATCATCAGCTCGACCGTGGAGCTGGGGCCGGAGATCAAGGTGCAGAGCCTGTTTCACACCGAATACATTGGCCTGGCGCGCCGCGATCATCCCATCTTCGACGCCCAGATCACCCCGCAGCGCTTTGCCGCCTACCCGCAGATCAGCGTGTCGCGACGCGGCCGAGCCAACGGGCCGATCGATGTGGAGCTGGCCAACTTCAAGGCTCAGCGGCGCGTGGCGCTGATCACCCCGAGCTTTCATTCGGCGATGTTTTCGCTGCCGGACTCCGATCTGATCCTGCCGATGCCGGCCAACATCCTCAACAGCGTGAACAAGCTGGGCCTGCCGCTGCGCTCGTTCCAGATCCCGCTGCCGCTGGAGCAGGTGACCGTCATGCAGGCCTGGCACCCGCGCTTTCAGAACGACCCGGCCCATCGTTGGTTGCGCCAGACGCTGAAGGCCTGTTGCAGCATCGATCCCTGACGGGGCCATTCGCGGATAAATCGGAGCAACGAGCCCGCGATCACCGCAGATCCCTGCGGGAGCGGGTCATATGTGGGGCGCGGCGGCTTCCCCACTAACAGTTGTGTGGATTGCGTCTGGTGCAACATAAAACTGCCAATAAGTCAGTTTTCGTCAGCATTCGACCTTCTTAGACTTCCCTCCTGCCTTGAATTTGTTGCTGGAGATGTCTGTCCATGAGTTCCCTGTCCGCGCCTTCCGCCGTGCCTGTCGCCGCTCCGGCGCCTGCAGCACCGGTGCAGACGGCGTTCGGCCTGCGGGTGGTGGTCGGGCTGTTCGGCGTGTTGTTGGCGGTGCTCTGCGCCGGACTCAATGAGTCGGTGACGAAGATTTCCCTGGCCGACATCCGCGGCGCCATGGGCATCGGAGCCGATGAAGGCGCCTGGCTGCTGGCGGTGTATTCGGCCGCTTCGGTCTCGGCCATGGCCTTCGCGCCCTGGATGGCCGGCACCTTTTCCCTGCGCCGTTTCACGTTGTGCGCCATCGGCCTGTTTGCCGTGCTGGGTCTGGTCCAGCCCTTCGCCCCCAACCTGCACAGCCTGATGCTGCTGCGCATCGTCCAGGGCCTGGCATCGGGGGCCTTGCCGCCAATGCTGATGACCGTGGCACTGCGTTTTCTGCCCCCGGGTATCAAGATCTACGGCCTGGCCTGCTATGCCCTGACCGCGACCTTCGGCCCCAACCTGGGCACGCCATTGGCGGGCTTGTGGACTGAATATGTCGGTTGGCAGTGGGCGTTCTGGCAGATCATCCTGCCGTCGGGGCTGGCCATGTTCTGCGTGGGCTGGGGCTTGCCCCAGGACCCGCTGCGTCTGGAGCGTTTCAAGCAATTCGACTGGCGGGGCGTGGTGCTCGGCCTGCCGGCCATCAGCTGCATCGTCCTGGGCTTGTCCCTGGGCGATCGTTGGGGCTGGTTCGATTCGACGCTGATTTGTTGGCTGCTCGGCGGTGGCGTGCTGCTGCTGGTGCTGTTCATGTACAACGAATGGTCCGAGCCACTGCCGTTCTTCCAGCTGCGCCTGCTGACGCGGCGCAACCTGAGCTTTGCCCTGGTGACACTGGCCGGCGTGCTGATCGTGCTCTCGGGCGTGGGCAGCCTCCCCGCGGCGTACCTGGCGCAGATCCAGGGCTATCGCCCGGCGCAGACCAGCCCGTTGATGATGCTGGTGGCCATGCCGCAACTGATCGCCCTGCCGCTCACGGCAGCACTGTGCAACCTCCGTGCGGTGGACTGCCGCTGGGTGCTGGCGCTGGGCCTGGGGATGCTGGCGGTCTCCTGCGTGGGCAGCAGCCTGCTGACCTCGCAATGGATCCGCGGCGACTTCTACCCCTTCTACCTGCTGCAGGTGTTCGGGCAGCCGATGTCGGTGCTGCCCCTGCTGATGCTCTCCACCAATGGCATGACACCCCAGGAAGGCCCGTTCGCCTCCAGCTGGTTCAACACCGTCAAGGGGCTGGCCGCGGTGATCGCCGCCGGGCTGCTGGATGCCCTGGGCACCGTGCGCCGGCATTTTCATTCCAACCACCTGGTGGACAGCCTGGGCAACGCGCCATTGGTCGATGACCAAGCGGCAGGCCTGGCCCGGCGCCTCCACGAACAAGCCCAAGTACTGACTTCGGCCGACCTGTACCTGGTCATGGCCGGTGTCGCCGTGGCCCTGATCTGCCTGATTCCTTTCGTGCCTACCCGAATCTACCCACCGCGCGCGGTGGCCTGACGCCTGGATGAATTCGAGACTGTAGAAATGACCAACAACCGCAAGACACTCGTGATCGGCTCGGTGCTCGCCGTGGCCGTGCTGGCTGCCCTGGTGACCCCCTGGATGCTGGGCAGCGACCACCGGCAAAGCACCAACGATGCCTATGTGACCGCCGACTACACCGTGGTCGCGCCCAAGGTGCCAGGCTTCATCAAGCAGGTGCTGGTCGAAGACAACCAGCAGGTCACCGCCGGCCAGTTGCTGGCGACCATCGATGATCGCGACTACCGCGCGGCCCTCGACGCCGCCCAAGCCCAATTGCTGGTGGCCAAGGCGCAAAGCGCCGATGCCCGCGCCACCCTCGAGCGTCAGGCGTCGTTGATCGCCCAGGCCGAAGCGGCGGTGAAGGCCGCCCAGGCCGAAATGGCCTTTGCCGATCATGAAGTGACCCGCTACAGCCGCCTGGCAGAGCAGGGCGCCGGTACCGTGCAGAACGCCCAGCAGGCGCGCAGCCGTGTCGACCAGGCCCGTGCGCGTCTGGCCAACGCCCAGGCGGCGTTGGTCGCCACGCGCAAGCAGGTGGACATCCTCACGGCCCAGGTGGCGAGCGCCGAGGGCCAGCTCAAGCGTGCCGAGGCTGGCGTTGAGAAAGCCCAGTTGGATCTGTCCTACACCCGCATCACCGCGCCGGTGGATGGCATGGTCGGCGAGCGTGCCCTGCGCATCGGTGCGTACGTCAATCCGGGCGCGCGTCTGCTCTCGGTGGTGCCGCTGCAGCAGGCCTACGTGGTGGGCAACTTCCAGGAAACCCAGCTCACTCACGTGCAGCCGGGCCAGCCGGTGAGCATCAGCGTCGATACCTTTTCCGGCGAGAAACTGCACGGCCATGTGCAGAGCATCGCCCCGGCCACCGGCGTCACCTTCGCCGCGGTCAAGCCAGACAATGCCACCGGCAACTTCACCAAGGTGGTGCAGCGGATTCCGGTGAAGATCGTCTTCGATGATGGCCAGCCACTGCTCGAGCGCCTGCGCGTGGGCATGTCGGTGGTGGCGACGATCGACACCGACGGCGACACCCTCGATGGCAAAGCGGTGAGCGCGCGATGAAGCCGGTAACACGCATTAGCCCACTGCTGTTGGCGGTGATGCTCGCCGGCTGCACCCTCGGGCCGGATTTCAAGCGCCCCGACAGCCAGGCGACCCAGGCCTGGGCGCAGGTGCAAGGCGAGGCGGCGGCGAGTCAGCCGACCGCCGAGCCGCTGGAACTGCGCTGGTGGGACAGCTTCCACGATGCCCGCCTGAGCGCGCTGATCCAGCGCGTCGCCGAACGTAACCTGGACCTGCAGATGGCCAGCGCGCGCCTGCTGCAAAGCCGCGCCTTGCGCAGCACCGTGGCGGCCGACGAGGTGCCTTCGGTGGACGTGAGCGCCGGCTACAGCCGCGCGCGCAACAGCGCCGAAGGCCTGAGCGACCCGTCCGGCAAGGCGGGCAAGTCCGCCTTCAACCTATGGCAGGGCGATCTGGTCGCAGGCTGGGAGCTGGACCTGTGGGGACGGGTACGTCGCCAGGTCGAGGCGGCCGATGCTTCGGTGCAAATGGCCGAGAACGACCGGCGCGGCGTATTGCTAGCGCTGTTGTCCGAAACGGCCGGTGACTACATCCAGTTGCGCGCAGTGCAGCACACCTTGGAAGTCACCCAGGACAACCTCAAGGTCGCCCGGCACAGCCTCAAGCTGTCCCAGGAGCGTCAGGCCGAAGGCGTCGCCACGCGCCTGGACGTGGCCCAGGCCAGCGCCCAGGTGGCGTCGATCGAGGCGCGTTTGCCAACGCTGGAGGCTCGCCGCGACGACCTGATCAACGCCCTGAGCCTGCTCGCCGCGCAACCTCCGCGCAGCCTGCAAAGCGAGTTGCTGGCCCCTGGCGATTTGCCGACGCCGCAGCAGCGCTTTGCCATCGGCCTGCCGTCAGAGCTCGCCGAGCGACGTCCCGACATCCGCCAGGCCGAGGCGCGGCTGCACGCGGCCACCGCCAGCATCGGCGTGGCCAAGGCCGACTTCTACCCGAGCATTCGGCTCTCCGGCAACGTGGGCTTGCAGGCCATGCAGTTGTCCGACTTCGGTGCGTGGGATGCCCGGCGTTTCGCCTTCGGCCCGCAGTTGTCGCTGCCGATCTTCGAAGGCGGGCGCTTGAAGGGCACGCTCGAGCTGCGTGAGGCGCAGCAGCAGGAGGCGGCGCTCAACTACCGCAAGGTGGTGCTGGGTGCCTGGCACGAGATCGACGATGTGCTGCGGTTGTACAACGCCAGCCAGTTGCGTCGTGATCATCTGGCCGAGGCAGTGAGGCAGAACCGCGTCGCGCTGGAGACTGCCCAGCGACAGTATGTGGAAGGGGCGGTGGACTTTCTCAATGTGCTGACCGTGCAGAGCGCGCTGCTGGCCAGCGAGGAGCAGTGGATCGACAGTTCGGCGGCAGTGTCCCAGGCGTTGGTGGGGTTGTACAAAGCCCTGGGCGGCGGCTGGCAGGCGTTCGACGAGAAGGTGTAAGAGGCCGCTATGCGGCCCGTCCCAGGCTTTGCCAGCGCCCACAGGTACTGCGTGGCTTTCAAGGGCCGCAGGGAACCTGTGGGCGGGGGGTAGCCGCGAAAGGCGCTGCGCCGTATCAGAGTGGGCGCAGCAACCCGAAGCGTTTGCGCAGCACCTTGTCCAGCAACCGCCGAGGCAGCAGCCGGGCCAGCAGCGGCAGGGCCGTGCTGCCATTGCCCAGGCGTACCACGGCAGGCGTCGGGTGCTTGCGGGTCGCTGCCAGCAGCCCTTGGGCAAACACCGCGGCTGGCGTGGGTTTGTCCTGGGATGCTCGGGCCCGCGCCTGGATGTAATCGCGCAACGGCCACCACGGCGAATCCGCCGCCAGCACGCCTTCGGCTTCACGCTGGGCGTTGTCGGCGAACTGCGAGGCGATGGCTCCGGGCTGCACTTCCATCACGCGAATGCCGAACGGCGCGAGCTCCAGGCGCAGGGCATCGCTCAGGGCATTCACGGCCGCCTTGGAGGCGCAGTAGGCGCCAGCGAATGGGGTGACCAGCACACCCGACACACTGCCGATGTTCACCACCAGGCCCCGGTTGCGACGCAGCAGCGGGAACAGGGCGCGGGTGACCCCGACCACGGCAAAGACATTGGTCTCGAACTGCTGGCGCATGGCTTCGACGCCACCGTCGAGCAGGGGGCCCATGGCGCCGTAGCCGGCGTTGTTGATGAGGATGTCCAGGCCACCGTGGCGGTCCTGCAGCTCATCGGCCAGGCGGGCCAGGTCTTCGGTGGCGGTGACGTCCAGTTGCCGGGCTGCAAAGCCTGCGGCGGCCAGTCGTTCGACATCCTCGGGTTTGCGGGCGGTGGCCCACACGTGGTGGCCGGCATCGCGGAAGGCGTCGGCCAGGGCGCGGCCGATGCCGCTGGAACAACCGGTGATCAGGACGGTGGGCATGGGTTCAGGCCTGTTGGCAGAGGGAAGGGGGATGAACTTGTGTCGGCTCCGTCGCGGGTTACCCGCGAACGGCTCGACACCGGCAACACATTAGTTGGCGAATGTACCTTGCAGATGCTCGGCACGAAATTCCAGTGTCTGCGGCCGGTACCCACTGCGCAGCGGCGGCAGGGGCAGGCAGTCGGTCCATTCGGCGCCCGGTTGCAGCTCGCCGGGGCCTCGGTAGCGCGGGGCGTTGTAGGTGTTCTCGGCCAGGTTGACGGTGTCGCCTGGGGCATAGGCGGCGACGCGCCAGCGCAGTTCGGTGAGGGGCACTGAATTGCCGTTCTTCATGTGCACCTGCAAGGTGCGGTCGGCAGGGCATTTGTCGGGGGCATAGCTCAGGCGCAGGTCCAGGCGCGCCAGCTGCGAGGCTTCGCGACTGTCCTGCCACACCACCCCGAGTGCCACCAACCCGAGGCCGAACACCGCCGCCAGGGATATCGGCAAGGCCTTGGCCGGGTAGCGCAGCAGCAGAACCAGCCAGGTGAGGATGAGCAGGGCGCCAATGAGCATGTCGTCCAAATTCCGTTTCGAGGATTTGGGTATCTTGGAGTTGCGAGCTTCAAGCTTCAAGCGGCAAGCCACAAGAAAAAAGCAGGGCGGTGGTGAATCCGAATGGTCGGTTCACCGCCGCCCTGCTTTTTTCTTGCAGTTTGCCGCTAGCGGCTAGCCGCTCTACTGCGCAATGGTCTTGATCGAGATGCCGCGTTCCACTGGCGTCGAGGTGCGGCCATAGACATCTTCGAAGCGCTCGATGTCATCTTCGCCCAGGTAGCTGCCGGACTGTACTTCGATGATCTCCAACGGGATCTTGCCTGGGTTGCGCAGGCGGTGGACCGAGGCGATGGGGATGTAGGTCGACTGGTTCTCGGTGAGCAGGAACACGTTCTCGTCGCAGGTCACCTCGGCGGTGCCGGACACCACGATCCAGTGTTCGGCGCGGTGATGGTGCATCTGCAGCGACAGGCTCGCGCCCGGCTTGACGGTGATGTGCTTGACCTGGAAGCGCCCGCCCATGTCCACCGAATCGTACGAGCCCCACGGGCGGTATACCTCCAGGTGGTTCTGGGTCTCGCTGCGGCCTTGCTGGTCAAGGGTGTTGACCAGTTGCTTGACGCCTTGGACCTTGTCTTTGTGGGCGATCATCATGGCGTCCTTGGTCTCGACCACCACGATGTTCTCCAGGCCGATCACCGACACCAGCTTGCCATTGCCGTGGATCATGCAGTTGTGGCTGTCCTGCACCACCACGTCGCCCTTGGTGACGTTGCCGTTGTCGTCTTTCTCGTGCACTTCCCACAGCGACGACCAGCAACCCACGTCGCTCCAGCCGGCCGACAGCGGTACCACGCAGGCACGCTGGGTCTTTTCCATCACCGCGTAGTCGATGGAGTTGTCCGGGCAGCAGGCGAAGGTCGCAGCGTCGATGCTCAGCACGTCGCTTTCTTCGTCGCTGCGCTCCAGGGCCAGCAGGCAGGTGTCGTAGATGTCCGGATCGTGCTTTTTCAGCTCTTCGAGGAAGCGGCTGGCGCGGAACAGGAACATGCCGCTGTTCCAGAAGTAACCGCCGGCGCGGACGAACTCGTTGGCGCGCTTCTCGTCGGGTTTCTCGACGAACTGCGCCACGCGCGCCACGCCTTCGGGCAGCAGGGCGTCCTGGCTGGAGCGGATATAGCCATAGCCGGTTTCAGGCTTGGTCGCCGGCACACCGAACAGCACCATCTCGCCGCGCTCGGCGGCCACGGTGGCCAAGGCCAGGGCGCGTTGCAGGGCCTTCTGGTCCTCGATCACATGGTCGGCCGGCAGGACCAGCATCAGCTCGTCGCGGCCTTCGTTGACCAGCTTCATCGCGGTGATGGCCACCGCAGGCGCGGTGTTGCGACCGAAGGGCTCCATGAGGATGCCCTGGGTCTGCAAGTTGAGTGCGGCCAGTTGCTCTTGGACGATGAACTTGTGGTCCTTGTTGCAGACCACGATGGGGCTGTCCATGCCTTCGAACACCAGGCGCTCCAGGGTCTGCTGGAACAGGGTGTGCTCACCGGTCAGGGCCAGGAACTGCTTGGGGAACTGCTTGCGCGACAGAGGCCACAGACGCGAACCGCTACCACCAGAAAGAATTACCGGAATCATGATGTTTCTCCAAAAGGTCGATAGGGGTTTGGATCAGTTGCTGGCGACGGGACGGGTGACCCAGACCGGCGACAGGTTGCTGCCGGAACCTGTGACATAGAGCACGGCTGCTTCGCCGCGCTCGAGGGCGACTGGCTTGAGGTCGCTGACTTTCTTGTCGCCTTCGTAGAGGGCCAGGCTGACCTTGACCGGGTTGATCTCGCGCTCGCCACGGCCTTTGGCGGCCACAGGCTTGACCACTTCGGTCTTGCCGTCGGCAGTCTTGAGGGTCAGCGACTGGTCGCTCAGGTTCTGCACGCGCACCAGGGCTTTCTGCTTGTTCTTGAACGGTGGTTCTTCGATCAGTTGCGGGCTGGCGCCGGCGTTGTTGACCAGGGTGTAGTACTTGTCCGCAGCCAGTTTGACCGGGACGCTCTTGCCGCCGACCTGGGCGGTGTAGTCACCCCCCGGCAGGAAGCTGAAGTCGCTGCTGGCCTGGGCGCCGACCGGCTTGATCTGGGTGTTGCCCACCGACGCCGCGGCAGGGCTGGAGGAGGCGTTGTACAGGCGCACGAAGGTCGAGCCTTTTGGCGCACTTGGGCCGTAGAGCGCCGCATCGGCGCCGGCCAGGGCCTGCAGCGAGAGCAGGGACAGGCCCGCAGCGAGGGTGAAGGCTTTAGCGAAGGAAGGTTTGTTGGTCATGTTGATGTCCTCTTCAGTGAACCGTCCGATTGGACGACAGGGCCAGGTTTTCTTCGGTCTTGCGGGTGTTCTTCAGCTGGGCGATCCAGGTCGGATCGAAGGCGCTGAGGTCGTTCTTCATTGGCAGATAACGTTCGGGGAATTCCCACACCACCACTTGCGGGGGGGCGTCCTTGAAGGCGTCGCTCTGCAGGTACTTGAGCATCGGCAGCAGGGGGCCATGGCCGTCTTCGGCGTAGTTGGCCACGTCGCTGCGCAAGGCTTGCTGCAGGGCGCCGAGGAAGTTCCAGTGCGGGTTGGCGCTGTAGCTGGTGCCGACCAGCGCCACCGGGATCCGGGTTTCGGCGAACAGGGCATCGCCTGCTTCACCTTCGGCCTCGACCGGGCGGGTGCTGCGTTGCTGCAGGTTGTCCGGTGAAGGCAACAGGTTGCTGAACAGTGGGTCCAGCGGCAGGAAGTTGGTCAGGTCGCCCTTGTACGGGCTGGTGGCGCCGGCTTCGGTGATGAATGCCTGCGGGTCGCCATTGAGCAGGCTCTGGCGCGACACCGCCTCGGCCAGGGCCTGGGCCGCGACCTCGGCACCCATGGGCGTCCAGTGGGTGTCGGTGCGCAGGAACACCTGGCCACGGGTCTTGGCCTGCTCCAGGGGCGCGAGCAGATCGGGAGCGAAGACGCCGGCCTGGCGGGCCTGGGCGTGGAACTGGTTGTACAGGTTCTCGTGCAGGCTGGCCGGCTGGTCCTTGCCCAGGTACTCGGAATAGATCCGCGCCTTGGCCGGGACGATCGCCAGCACAAGCTGCGTGCCCTGGCGCTGCAGGGTGTCGCGCACGCCACGGATCAGCGCCAGGTTCTCCTGCATCAGTTGCTCGGCGCCGGCGGTGGGCTTGAACTCCTCATCGCTGAACAGCCACTGCTCGCGGCCCAGCACGACGCCCGGGCGGCCTTCGTTGAACAGCTTGTAGTCCAGCGCCGCCCACAGGTTGGTGCCGATGCGCTTGATCGGAAACTGCTCGTCGTAGTGGGTCTCGGCGGCCTTGGCCAGCTTGCCGTTGAGCAGGGTCATCTGCTCGGTGCGGTTGAAGCTTTCAAGGCCGCCCACCGACCAGGCGCCAAGCCCGGTCAGCAGGCCCAGGAACGACAGGGAATAGGTGATGCGTAGTGTCCGGGTCATGGTCCTGTCCTCAGAACTGGAAGTAGAGGAACGGCGAGTAGCTCTGCGCCGAGAGCTTGAGCACCGAGGCAACGAACAGCAGCAGGACCAGGGCGCGGGTCATGACGCGGGTCCAGTCCAGGCCCACGGAGCCGTCGGCATTGATCTGCACCGGGGTGGCCTTGGGCGTGGGCTTGGCGTTGCGGTAGAAGTCGCGCAGGCCGAACACCGCCAAGGTGACGTAGGCGACCACCAGGGTCGCGACCTGCAGGCCGGTGAGCTGGGCGCGGTTGAGTTCTGACAGCTGCCACTCACCGAAGCTGAACATGGCGCCGTACATGCGGCCGGCCACGTGCAGGTTCTCGGCGCGGAAGATCACCCAGCCGACCACCACCAGCAGGAAGGTGAACGCCCACTTGATCGGGTTGAAGCGCTGCGGGTTGGTGTCGATGCCCAGGGCGCGCTCGATGGCCAGCCAGGTGCCATGCCAGGCGCCCCAGATGATGTAGGTGAAGTTGGCGCCGTGCCAAAGCCCGCCCAGCAGCATGGTCAGGAACAGGTTGCGGTAGGTGTTGAAGGTGCCTTTGCGGTTACCGCCCAGGGTGATGTAGAGGTAGTCGCGCAGCCAGGTCGACAGGCTGATGTGCCAGCGCCGCCAGAACTCGGTGATCGACTGGCTGATGTACGGCTGCTTGAAGTTCTCCATGAAGCGAAAGCCCATCATCAGGCCCAGGCCGATGGCCATGTCGCTGTAGCCGGAGAAGTCGAAGTACAGCTGCGCGGTGTAGGCCAGCGCGCCCAACCAGGCATCGCCCGTGGTTGGGTTCTGCAGGGCGAAGCAGTGGTCGGCGACCACCGCCAGGGTGTCGGCGATGAACACTTTCTTGATGAAGCCCTGCATGAAGCGGGTGCAGCCTTCGGAGAACTTGTCCAGGGTGTGGGTGCGGTTGTTGAACTGGTCGACCAGGTCCTTGAAACGCAGCACGGGGCCGGCGATCAGGTGCGGGAAGATCGCCACGAATGCCGCGAAGTCGATCAGGTTGCGCGTGGCCGGGGTGTCGCCGCGGTACACGTCGATGATGTAGCTGATCGACTCGAAGATGTAGAACGAGATACCGATCGGCAACAGCACATGGGTGAGGATGAACGGTTCCAGGCCGAACGACGTGATGATCGCGTTGAGGCTCTCGACGCCGAAGTTGGCGTACTTGAAGTAGCCCAGAATCGCCAGGTCGACTGCCACACCCAGCAGCAGCCAGCGTTGGGCCGGCTTGGTACGCACGCCCGCGGCGCCGACTTTGAGGCCGATCCAGTAGTTCCACAGGGTGACACCGGCGAACAGTGCCAGGAAGTCCACCCGCCACCAGGCATAGAAGATGTAGCTGGCGATCAGCAGCAGCAGGTTGCGATAGCGTTGCCCGCTCAAGTAATACAGGCCGAGGAAGATCGGCAAGAACAGGAACAGGAACACGTTGGACGAGAAGACCATCCCGGTTCTCCTTTTTGTTCACAGCATCCGGGGCACAGCGCCCCCCAAACCCCCCACTCGAAAGTGGGAGATACCTAGGCCCTGTGGGAGCGGGTTCACCCGCTTCCCACAGGGTGTCGTGTCACTTCTTGCTCTCTGCACTCGGGTCGTAGACCCGGGTCAGGTCTCCGCCTAAGCGGAAACTGTTGAACGGCTGCATGCCGCGCTTGCGCTGGAGGGTGTCGCCACTGCACGCATAGAGGCTGCAGTAGGGCTCCATCCACGAATACTTGCTGTCGATCTTCAGGTCGTGCATGTCCTGTTTCTCGCCGTTGCGGCTCTTGAACGCGCTCGGGTCCTTCGACCCGCTGAGCACTCGTTGCGCCAAGCGCTGCAAGGCGTTGTTGTTCTCGCTACGCACGTCCACGCCGTTGACCTGGGCAAAGCTTGCAATCATCGCCAGCGGCGGCAGGGCGTAGTTGTGGTAGGCCAGGGCTCGCTGCTTGCGCTTGAGCTCGTTGGGCAAAAAGCCCTGCTCGTCCACCTGGTTGGCGCCGACCTTGTATTCCTTCACTGCCCAGTCGAACAGGTCGCGCCGGTCGGTCGCCACGGCAGTGGCCATCACCGACCAGGCCGCCCAGTAGCTGTGGTTGTTGATCTTCTCCAGCGGCAGGTCGCTCCAGTCGCGCACGGTCTGTTCGGCCAGGCGCGCCAGCCATTTCTCGATCAGCTCGGCCTCGGCCTGGTGCGCGGCCAACGGCTGGGAGTTGGAGAACTTAAGGCGCAGCCACGAGCCGCTCATGCTGCCCAGCGCCCATTTGCGCATCGACTTGCCGGTGTGGTTGTAGTCGGTGGACGCCAGCGCATCGGCCCGCGCCCAGGTACCCAGCCAGGTCAGGGCGCAGTCGAGCTGGGCCGGACGGCCATCACGCATGTACTGGCCGACCATCTTGCTGACGCCACGCTCGAGGGTGGTGATGTCCTCGGTGGACTGGCGGAAGGCCTTTTCGGACGCCTTGTTCAGGGTCGCCCGGGCACCGTCGGAGCCTTCGTACTTGCTGCGAAACTGCAGCGGGCCGGTGTAGGGCTTGGGCGCCGGTTCGCAGCGGAAGTTGCCGTCGCCTTTCTTGAGCTTCTCGATGCCTGCGTAGTAGCCCTGTGGCGGCACCAGGCTGCCGGCCTGCGCGGCCGGGCCGAACAGGGCCAGGGCGAGCAGGGCGGGTGCGGTGAGTGTGCGCAATGGGTTCATGGTCGCCTCACTGGCCGGCCTGCGCGGTGTTCTGCGCAGGGCCGGCGAAGTTGTTGCGTTTGCACAGCTTGGCCTCGACCTTCTGGGTGCCGGTTTCCGGCCCCTGGATCTCGAGGGCGAGCAGGTTCTGACTGGCCCAGTCCTCGTCTTCACGCATCTGGAAGACGAAGCGGCCGTCGGTGTCGGAGGTTTCCGGCTTCTCGATCTTGATGTCCTCGTGGCGGCCGTTGAGGTACCAGAGGGTGGCCTGCAGGACCTTGACCGAGGTGTCCTCGAACTTGATGTCCAACTGGTGATTGCGGTTGATCAAGTCTTTGATCACACCGCCCTTGCCGTTGACCATCAGCTCGTTCTTGCCGGGCTTGAGGGTGGCGCTGGCGCTCATCTGGGCCGGACGGTCGTCACAGCCATCGTCGAGCAAGGCGAGGATCTGCCGCCAGATGGTTTCCTGGTCCAGGCGGTACAGTGGCGAGAACTCCCAGATGAGGATCTTCGGTGGGTTCTTTTTGAATTCTTCACTGCCCAGGTACTGGATCATCGAACCTTCCAGACCACCACCGGGGAAGGCGACGTTGAGCACGTCGGCGCCGATGTACTGCTGCAAGAAGCCCGAGAAGTTGTAGTTCTTGCCGCTGTGGCTGGTGCCGACCAGGGTGATCTTGGCATTGCCCGAATCGCCGAACAGGTCGTCGCCATCGCTCGCACCGCCCTTGGGCTCGGTGGCGAACTGGTCCATGTACTGCACCGCATAGCTGGTGCCGCAAAGTTGCCCGGCGACGTTGTGCAGGGTACCGGTCTTGCCCATGCGGCCGGACTTGTGGGTTTCGAATTCCTTGCGCGGGATGCCTTCGAAGGCTGGCATCTTGTGTACGGTGTCGGCCACGATCTTGGCCGCGCGCTCGGCGCCGTAGGGCGTCCAGTGCTGGTCACCGCGGAAGTAGAAGTCCTTGCCCTGGTCGGCGGCGGCCAATTGCTCGTTGGTCAGCGGCGACAGGTCGGGCACGTTGTAGCCCATGCTGGCGAAGCGCTTGAGCATGGCCTGGTAGTTGCCCAGCGCCTTTTGATAATCGAAGGCGGCTTTCTCGGCGGGGTTGAGCATGTTGCGGTTCACCAGGCCACGGGTCGGCTGGTACACCAGCACCAGCTCCACGCCGCGTTTCTTGAACGCGTCATGCACCTGTTGCAGGCGTTTGTAGCCGGCCGGGGTGGTGTTGAATTCGGTGCGCAGGTCTTCGCGGGTACGGAACAGCCAGTCGCCTTTGGCCTGGACCAGAGTCGTGAAGTTCTGCTGGTAGCGGGTCACGTAACGGCTGGCGTCGTGGGCCTCCGGGCACAGCTGGCAGCAAGGCTCGGCGGTGAAGCTCGGGGCCTGCACATCGGCGGCGCGCACGCCCTGGCTGATGGCCAGGAGGGCGGCGGACAAGCCGAGCAGTTTCATCAGATGCGGAGTCATGGTCTGGGCTTCCTTAATCGATCATTTCGGTCTGGCGTTCTACCGGGTCGATCAGCACGGCCTTCTGCTGGCGCACCAGCAGGTCGAGGATTTCGTCCTGACGCTCGCCGAGCACGCCGTTGAGGCTGATGCCGTTGGCCTTGCGCGGAGCGAGCATGGAGACCTTGTAGAGCTCGACCGACAGCGGCGAGTCGATCGACAGGGGGCCGGAGCCATTGGCCGCCAGTTCACCGCCGACCACGATCAGCGAGACTTTGGCGTCGAAGGGGTCCAGGGCGATGTCACGGTCGGTGTCGGAGAGGTCCTTGATGTGCCCGTACACGCCCACCAGGCCGTTGGCCATGGCGAGGTTTTCGTACAGGCGGATGTTCACGCTGTTGCGCACGCGGATGCCGTGGCGGCGGTTGTTGAGCAGCTTGTTGCCGTAGATCAGGTTGTCGCCACTTTCGTACAGCGTGATGCCGTCGGTGTGGTTGCGGTAGATCTCGTTGTAGGCCACCAGGTTGTTGACGCTGTTACGGTCCAGGACCACGCCGGAGAGCTTGTTGTCGTAGCTCTTGTTGTTGATGATCCAGCTGTCGTTGACCTCACGCGAGACGATGATCCCGTGCTTTTTCTTGGTGCCGTACACGGTGTTGCCGGCGATGATCAGGCGGTGCGAGCGGTCGTGGGGGTCGATGCCGTAGACGATGTTGTCGCGATAGGTGTTGTCCTTGATCACGAAGTCCTGGGTCTCGTAGCAGTAGAAGCCGTACCACATGTCGCTGAATTCGGAGCCGATGATCCAGCCGGTGGGCTCCGGACGGCCCATGCGCTTGGCCATGTTCGGCGTGTACTGGGAGATACTGACGCCATACGACTTGGACTTGGCGTAGCCGAAGCTGGCCATCTTGCTGTTGACGATGTAGGTCTCGGTGCCGCCCCAGGACAACAGGAACGGACGGAACTCGTCCGGCTTGCGGAAGGTGGCCGGGCCGTTGTCCTTCTCGCGCCAGGCGGTGACCTGGGTGTCGGTGACGAACAGCTTGCCGTCGTTGATCAGGAATGCCCCGCCTTCCTGGGACAGGCGCAGTTCCTTGACCTTGCCGTCGATCTCCAGCACGCCCTTGCGCCCGACCACGATCGGCAGGCGTGCCAGGTACACGCCTGGCTCGGTTTCGCGCAGGTACTGCTTGGGCACCTGCTTGCTCAACTGCACCAGGTCCACATGGCCATCATCGATGAAGATCGCCTGGGGAATGCCCTGCTGGCGACGAACCCATTCGGCGCCTTTGTTGTCGCCGCCGATGAACTCCTTGAGCGATTCCTCCTGGAGCATGCGGCGCACGCTGACCTTGCCTTTGTGGCTGCGGTCGAGCTTTTTCTGAACCGCTTCGGCTGTGTAGCCGGAGAGGTCGGGCAGCTTGGGCGGGTCCATCTGCAACGGCTCGATCGGCGCGCTGGAGACCGTGTAGGTCTTGGCCTGCTGCAATTCCTTGACCACCGGCTTGACCGGCTCGGCATAGGCCAGGCCGCTGCTGGCCAGCAGCAGGGCACTGGCCAGCAGGCCATGGCGAAAATGCGGGTGAAGGTTCATGAGTGTCCTCTCCCGGGCCTCAATAGCGCCAGATCACGTCGACGAAGGCGCGGTGCATGTAGGAATCAGCTTCGCTGCCGTAGGCATCGCCTGGCTTGAACACGCCGGCACGCAGGCGCACCAGGGCCGACGGCTCGTCGATGGCTTGGCTCATCGAAGCCGGCAGCAGGCCTTGCTTGAAGTACTTGGTGACCACCACGTCCATTTCCTGGCCCAGGTCCTTCTCGCCATTGATCAGCGGACGGTTCACACCGTTGTCCTCGACCACCGCGTTGATGCCGCTGGAACCGATGTTCTGCTGGTCATCGACACGCCAGAACTTGTGGTAGATGAAGCTTGCGTCATAGTCGTCGCGCAGTTGCCAGGAGGCGAACAGGGTGGCCGCCTGTAGGTTGCCCAGCTCGCCACGGAAGGCTTCGCCGAAGCGGTGCACGCGCGAGCGGGTGCCGGTGAAGTTGGAGCGGTTGCTCTCGAGACCGGTCTGCTCGTAGTTGCTCGAACCGTCGCTGCCGCCACCGCCGCTGCCACGGGCATAGGCCGCACCGACCTGCCAGTTGGGGTCCAGACGCAGGCGCACGCCCAGGTCGGTGGCCCACGCGTTGACATCGCCGCTCTGCTTGCCGGTGGCGACCTGGTCGTTGCCCACGGCCTGGGTGCTGAGGGTGTCGCGGTCACCGGTCAGCCAGGTGACGCTGCCCCAGTAGTTGACGGCGTGGTCGTTGCGCCAGTTGTAGGCGTCGCTGTTGGCCTCCAGGCCCAGCCAGGTCAGATCGCCCGTGCGGGTCTTGTCCAACGGGTCGACGGTTTCCCCGGGGTCTTTCAGGCTGCCGCTGTCACTGGAGTGGTGGGCGCGCACGCCGACCCAATGCCCGGGTGTCCACTGGGTGGCGACGTTGCCGTATACGTGGGTGCGGTCCTTGTCCTCGGGCGCAAGCTCGGTGAGGTCGGTGCGGTATTCGCTGAAGCGCTGTGCCACGCCCAGGTCGGCCTTGAGCAGGGTGGTGTCGAAGGTCCAGTTCAGCGCTTCGATGTTGGTGTCGCGCCACATGCCATCGTCGCTGCGCAGGCGCTGGCGGCCCAGGCGTAGCTGTTCGCCTGGGTAGGGGGTGAAGCCGCTGTAGCCGATCCAGAACTCGCGCATGGCCAGGTAGCTCTTGTCTGGCTTGCGACTGTCATCGGCGTTGTCCACGGTGCTGCCATCCTCGGACTGGCGCAGCGTGTCGGTCTCGATGATGTCGGTGGCGGTTACCGCCTGGCCCATGGCGAAGGCGCTCCAGTTGCCGCGCTCGCCGTAGACCCAAGGGCGCAGGTCCAGGCCCAGGCCGTTGACGTCACCGCCGGAGCGGGTGCCCAGGTCGCGGTCGTCCTCGGACTGGCCGGTGATCTTGATGTCCAGGCCGAAGTTCTTCTCGGCAGTCATGTCCGCCAGGGTCGGGCACGACCACAGCAGGGCGAAGCTCAGGCCAATGCCGGCTTTCACGAAGGGATTGAGCGTCATAGCGAGTCCTCACCGTCTACTTCTTCTTTTGCGTCGTCTTGCAGGGCTTCGAAGGCCAGGGGGTTGGAACCGACCTGGGCCATGCTGCCGCGTGCCTGCTTTTCCTGGTCCAGCAGGCGCTGGGCCTGGTTGCGCTGGTCAGGGCTCAATTGCGTGTTGAGCTTTTGCAGCAGCTCGGTCGATTGCGGCGACGGGTTGGCCTGGGCCAGTTGGGCAAACACCCAGGCGTTGGCCGGAGCAGGGCGGATGCCATGACCTTCGCTGAACAGCTGGGCCAGGGCGTAGTCGGCGCTGTTCTGCCCGCCGCGGGCGGCACTGAGCAGGTGGTCGACGGCTTTCTGCGGCTCGACGTGGCCCAGGTAACCACGGCGGTACAGCTGGCCGAGGTAGTAGTGGGCACTGACTTCACCGGCTGCGGCGGCGGCCTGCAGGTGTTCTTCGGCTTTGCTGGCGTCGGCCGGGAGTGTCTTGCCTTCGTAGTAGAGGCGGCCGAGCAACAGTTCGGCGCGGGGCTGCTGGGCCTGACGGCCCTTGTCGATGTAGGCGAGCAACTGGTCGTTGTCGCCCAGCTCCGGGAAGTCGTACACCAACTGCGCCAGGCTCACCCAGGAAGCCGGATTGACCGGGGCGACCTGTTCGAGCAGGTCCTTGGCGGTTTTCTCGTCGGTCTGGCCCAGGCTGCGGTCGGCCAGCACGCGGGCGACGCTGTCGACCCGGGTGGCCGGCACGATGCCACGGCCATAGGCGGCCTTGAGCTGCTGGATCAGTGCGGCCTGCTGGTCGGCCTGGGCGCGCTTCTGGTAGACGGTGGCCAGTTCCACGTAGCAGATGTCGGTGGTGTCCAGCGCGGCCTTGCAGATTTTTTCCACGTCGCCCAGGTGCTGGTCGTAGGTGCCCTGGGTGCGATAGAGCAGCACCTGGGCCAGGCCCGCCTCGGGGTTACCGGCGGCGCGCCACTGGTCGATCTGCTGTTGGGCGTTGACCTTGGGGAAGCTCTGTGGGTATTGCAGGTAGAGCATCGCCAGCGGAATCAGGGTGTTGCGCTCGCCTTGCTGGGCGGCGAGCTTGAGCAGGGTTTCGGCCTCCTCGCGCTCGGCCTGGGTGGTGCCAGGCTTGGCCACCAGCAGGCGGCCCAGGCGAGCCTGGGCCCGTGGCGAGGTGGCGGCCGCGGCGCGGTAGGTGGCCTCGGCGGCCTTGAGCTTGGCAGGGTCCTGGGTGGCGACCTGGATATCGGCCAGGCCCACCTGGGCGTCGCTGTAGCCAAGGTCGGCCAGGGCCTTGTAATTGCGCTCGGCCAGGGCGGTGTCACCGCGCTTCATGGCCTCGTTGGCCAGACGCTGGTCGGGCAGGCCCGAGCAGCCGGCCAGGGCGACGGCCAAGGCCAGGCCGCACCAGGCCAGCGGGCGAACGCTGCGCACAGGGCTCGATTCGATCCCCGTGGGAGCGGGTTTACCCGCGAACAAGGCCCCGGCCGATTCCAGCGGTGTCATACGGTTCGAAGGGTTCATGGTCCGATCCCTCTTACAGCCCGCGGGCTACGGCCTTGTCGATCAGCCAGTCCAGGGACGGGCCACGGTCGGCGTTGACGGCCGCCGGGCGGCCGGCCAGTTCTGCCGGCAGGCCACTGTCAGGCTTGATCTGCACGCGGATGTCCGAGGCCAGGTCTTCGCTGTTGAGGCTGGCGCTGCTGACGATCTTGCCGGTGCGTAGCTCGTCTTCGCCGGCCACCTGGAACTGCACGCGGGTGCCTGGCTTGACCTGGTCGAACTGGCGATAGCTGAAGCGCGCCTCGACCATCGGGTTGGTGGTGCGTGGCACCAGTTGGAAGATCGGCTGGCCCTTGCTGGCGTACTGGCCGTCATCCACCAACTGGCGGGCGACGACGCAGTCGCATGGACTGGTGAGGGTGCCGGAGAGCTGTTTGCCGAACAGCTCCTCGACCTTGGCGGGCTCGAGCTGCGAGTCGTCCAGATGGCCTTTGAGCAAATCGAGCATGCTGGTGCTGAAGCTTGCCAGCGGCGCGCCCTTGACCACCTGGGCGCCATTTTCCACCAGGCTCTGCACGCTGCCGTCACGGGGCATGGTGACGTTGGTGGTGGGCACCGAGACCACGCCGGCCTCGGCGTGGCTGACGAAGTACATGCCGTACAGCGACTTGGCGATGAAGCCGAACGCCGCCACGCCGACCACGAACACGCCCAGGCTGACGGTCACCGCACGCAGGCGACCGAAGGCCGAGAGCCCCGAGCCGCTGTCTTTCTGCTTGCGCGCCTTGGTGAAATTGTCGCGCTGCAGGGTGCTGAGCACGCCACCGACGTTGATCATCTCACCGGACAGGAAGGTGGTGATGATATGGCGCAGGGTGGCGACGTCGCGCGGTTCTAGATTCTGGAACTGCACGCCGGTGCGGCCGGTGCTTTGGTAGGAGCGCACCTGGAACTCGACGTCCATGGACAGGCCCAGGTTGTCGACCGTGAACTGCAGGCGACCGCGCAGAACGTCGCCGACGTTCAAGGGTTTGCTGGTGTGGAAGGACAGGCCCCCGGCGGAGAGATCGTCCACCTTCACATCGTGCGGTTCGCGATTGCGGTCCAGGTAGCGCAGCTTGGCAGGGATACGTACCCGGACATGCTGGCGCTGGGCTTCGGACTCATGCACGACATTGGCGTTCACGGCGGTATTCATGGCGATTTCGTTCCTGTTAGATCCGTTCCGGGGGGGGCTCACACGACCATGAACAGCACAGCGACGAAGATGCTGGCTGCCGAGAAGGTCATGGTCCGTGAAGACCAGGTGTTGAACCATTGTTGAAAGCTTTCGAGGTCACGCTTGAGGGCAGTCGGCTGGCGGGTCCAGGACTGCTTGTCGAGGCGGAAGAACACGTAGATCTTCATCAGCGCGCCGACGATCTGGTTGTAATAGAGAATCAGCGGGTAGGCCGGCCCCACGTTATGGCCCGAGCACAGCAGCATGATGGTGAGGATCAGGCGGGTGATGCCGATCCACAGCAGGTACACGAGCAAGAAGCCCAGGCCGAACTTGAGGCTGGCGATCACCGCCACGGTCAGGCCGAGCAGGCTGGTCCACATGGACACGCGCTGGTCGAGCAGGACGATGCAGGTGAACAGCCCCAGGCGCTTGAGGCCCAGCCCCAAGGCGCGGGAGTTCTGCCGCAGGTTGTTGCCGTACCAGCGGTACATCAGCTTGCGGCTGGCCTTGATGAAGCTCTTCTCCGGCGGGTGCTCGACCGTGTTGATCGCAGCGTCCGGCACGTAGAAGGTGTCGTAGCCCAGGCGCATCAGGCTGAACCAGCTGGACTTGTCGTCCCCGGTGAGGAACTTGAAGCGGCCCAGGCGCCAGTGGTGCAGCGAGTCGCTTTCCACGTCGGCGATGAACTCAGGGTCGGTCACCACGCTTGCCCGGAACATCGACATGCGCCCGGTCATGGTCAGCACGCGCTTGGACAGGGCCATCGAGCACATGTTGATGTGGCGCTGGGCGAAGCGCAGCTTGTGCCACTCGCTCATGATGTAGCCGCCGCGCACTTCGCAGAATTCGTTGGTGGTCAGGCCACCGACATTGGGGAACAGCTTGAACCACGGCACGGTCTTGCGCACCACGCCTTCGCCGAGCACGGTGTCACCGTCGATCACCGCCACCACGGCATGCTCGTCCGGCATCATCCGCGAGATGGCCCGGAAGCCATAGGCCAGGCCATCGCGCTTGCCGGTACCGGCGATGCGCACGAAGTCCAGGTTGACGTGGGCGGGCGGGTTGTACTTGGCCCACAGGCTCTTGACCAGCAGCTCATCGGACATCTCCACCAGCGAGCAGACCACGGTGGTGGGGAAGCCGCATTCGATGGCCTCGCGGATCACCGAGCTGTACACCTGCGCGGTGGTCAGGGCATCGATGCGAAAACTGGTGACCATCAGGTACACGTGGGACGGGTCGGCAGCTTTGCCCAGCTTGCGTACCTTGCGGCGCAGGTAGGGGTAGACGCCGTAGAGGAACACCATGCCACGGATGAAGTGGGTGGCGCCCATGGAATAGCGCCAGATGCCGACCGCGCCGACCAGGAAGATGAAGTGCTTCGACTGCGAGTCGAAGATGTCGCTGGGCAAGGCCAGGGCGATCAACATGAGCAGGCTCATGTAGAGCAGCCATCCGGCGCACTGCAGCAGCACTGTCTGGAGTCTTTGCATGTTCAGCATCCGTCGCGCGAATCAGGGGGAAGGGCAGCGGTCGCCCGCTGCCCGGCCGGGGGTTACCAGCAGATGCCTTCGGTGCGGCTGGTGGTGCAGGTCGGCTTGGTCATGAAGCCGACCAGGTCGATCACCTGCTTGCCTTCCGGCGCCTGCTGGGCGAGGGCGCGGAACTTCTCGTCGCGGTTGCCCAGGACGATCACGTCGGCGTTGTCGATGACGTGCTGCAGATCGTCATTGAGCAGCGAGGACACGTGGGGGATCTTCGACTCGATGTATTCCTTGTTGGCGCCGTGGACACGGGCGTACTGGACGTTCTGGTCGTAGATGTTCAGCTCGTAGCCTTTGCCGATCAGGCGCTCGGCCAGTTCCACCAGCGGGCTTTCGCGCAGGTCGTCGGTGCCAGCTTTGAAAGACAGGCCGAGCAAAGCGACCTTGCGTTTGTCGTGGCTTTCGATGATGTCGAAGGCGTTCTGCACCTGGGACTCGTTGCTGCGCATCAGCGAGTCGAGCAGCGGAGCCTTCACGTCGAGGCTGGAGGCGCGGTAGGTCAGTGCACGCACGTCCTTGGGCAGGCACGAGCCGCCGAAGGCGAAACCTGGGCGCATGTAGTACTGCGACAGGTTCAGGACTTTGTCCTGGCAGACCACGTCCATCACGTCGCGACCATCGACACCCACGGCCTTGGCGATGTTGCCGATCTCGTTGGCGAAGGTGACCTTGGTGGCGTGCCAGACGTTGCAGGTGTACTTGATCATCTCGGCCACTTCGACCGGCTTGCGGATGATCGGCGCGTCCAGTTCTTCGTAGATGGCCTGCAGCACGTCGCCGCTGGCCTTGTCCAGCTCGCCGATGACGGTCATCGGTGGGCGGTCGTAGTCGGCGATGGCGGTGCTTTCCCGCAGGAACTCCGGGTTGACCGCGACACCGAAGTCGACGCCGGCCTTCTTCCCGGAGCAGTCCTCGAGGATCGGGATGACCACGTTCTTGACGGTCCCCGGCAGCACGGTGCTGCGCACCACGATGGTGTGGCGACGCTCGGTGTCGCGTAGCACGTAGCCGATCTCGCGGCACACCGACTCGATGTACTCAAGGCCCAGGTCGCCGTTCTTCTTGCTGGGGGTGCCGACGCAGATCATCGATACATCGCTGGCGCGGATGGCTTCGGCGAAGTCGGTGGTGCCACGCAGGCGGCCATTGGCGATGCCTTGTTGCAGGAGCTGTTCCAGACCCGGCTCGACGATGGGCGACTTGCCCTGGTTGATCAGGTCGATTTTGGTCTTGGACACGTCCACGCCAATCACTTCGTGACCCCGTGCCGACAGGCAACCTGCACAGACCGCACCCACATAACCCAAACCAAAGATGCTGATACGCATCGTATTCACCTCGTGTGTTTATCACGTCGGCTCCTTCGCAAAAGAGCCGGACCGGGTTGATTAACCAGCAGTTTTCGGGCGCACGGTGCCATGGCGATTGCACATATCACCGAACGCAGGCATGAATAAATCCAGAGCGCGCAAAGTTGTGCACTCAAAGTTGGCAGTTAAATGGCCAGTATTAAAAGGCGTGCCCTGAAATGCAGCCGTCTTTATTGCAGTGTGCTATTACGCCTACTGCTGTGCTTGCTCTTTCAATTGGAAAAAATCCTATGAAATCAACCACTAGGACGATTAGTAGGGGCGCGTCTCTCCTTCGTGGACAGGGCTTTCGGTTGATACCGTTGCGTCTGTCGAAGTTATCGGAGCCGGTAGTGGATACCGGCCGGTTGTCATCTGTAAGTCATCTCTCACGACACCCGCAAGAAAATCGTTACGGGTCCTATGAGCGATTGCCGGTAGCAGAAGTTCCGGGATGGGTTCTGCACGTATGAAAGATTTCTAAATATTTTTTCAGTGGAAAATACTTTCAATCTGATAGCACACGTCAGTTTCACCCCTATATATAAAGGGCGAAAACGAAGCGGGATGGTTATATGCCAGCATGCGAAAATTTTTTTCAAAATTCGTCAAAAAACTACGAACGGTCTTATGGCGTTTTGCAATAACGGCCTGGTCGTGGTTTTTTTGACGTCGAAATTATGACGAGATGGCCATTTGAAGCCTGCCCCATTGCGGGGCTGTCGGATGAGGTGACATGGCCAGTAGGGGCAGCGGTCTTGCTCAGTGGTGTCCTCTTCGCGGGTTTACCCGCGAAGGGGCCGCTGCAAGCAACACAAGACCGCTGCTCCCACCGGTAATGCGCAGGACCTGAAGGTCTTATTCGCCAGGGTGGTCGCGCAGGAACACCAGGTGGTCTGGCTTGGACTGTTCGGCACTGTAGTAATAGCCCTGCACATCGAAGCGCTTGAGCTGTTCGGGGTCGTTGATGCGCTCCTGGATCACGAAGCGGCTCATCATCCCGCGGGCTTTCTTGGCGTAGAAGCTGATGATCTTGTACTGCCCGTTCTTCCAGTCCTTGAAGTCGACATCGATCACCCGTGCCTTCAGGGCGCTGCGCTTGACCGCGCTGAAGTACTCGTTGCTGGCCAGGTTCAGCAGGAGGTCATCGCCTTGATCGGCCAAGGCCTGGTTCAGCCATTCGCTGATGCGCGTGCCCCAGAAGGCATAGAGGTCCTTGCCGCGGACGTTGGCCAGCTTGGTGCCCATTTCCAGGCGGTAGGGCTGCATCAAGTCCAGCGGGCGCAGCAGGCCGTAAAGGCCCGACAGCATGCGCAGGTGGTCCTGGGCGTAGCTGAAGTCGTCCTCGCCGAGGCTTTCGGCGTCCAGGCCGGTGTACACGTCACCTTTGAACGCCAGCAGCGCCTGCTTGGCGTTGGCTGGGGTGAAATCCGGGGTCCAGCTGCCGAAGCGGGCGGCGTTGAGGCCGGCGAGCTTGTCGGAGAGGTGCATCAGTTCGCTGATCTGTGCGGGTGTGAAGTCGCGCAGTTGGGTGATCAGCACCTGGGAGTCGTCCAGGTACTGGGGCAGGGTGAACCGCTGGGTCACCGGCGGGGTGTCGTAGTCGAGAGTCTTGGCGGGGGAAATCACCGTCAGCATCGGGTCGGCTCCTGGAATCGTCGAGGCGGATTCTACGGGCTGGGGCCGGCAAGACCAAACTATCGCGACGATAGTCACGGACCATCGTCCACCGCCACGTTATAGTGCGCGTCATGTTGCTGCGGAGAGCTTGATTCGTGCGTATTGCCTTCGTCCTGCTGGCCGGCCTGCTGAGCCTTGCCGCCCAGGCTGCCCCTTCGCCCCAGGCCACTCTGGACCGCACGCTGTGGCCTGAACAACTGGACAGCCCGGCGTTGTTCGATGTCGCCTCGCGGGCCGAAATCCTGTCGTTCGCCCAGGTGCTGCAGGAGAGTGAAATGCTCGACGAGCCGGCCCTGGCGGCGCGCCTGCAACTGCGCCAGATCAACCTGGCGGTGATTCGCGCGGTGCGTGCGCGCATGTGGCAGCGGCTATGGGAAAACTACCAACAGGCCCAGCGCAGTTGCGAGCAGGATGCGTCCTTTTGCTATCCGCTGGAGTCCATGGCCGAACTGCGGACCCTGGCGGCCACCTTCACCTCCGGCGTGGGCGAGTTCTATACCGGCTGGCTCGAGCCCAGCCGGGCATTCCACACCCTTTACCTGGATGAACAACTGCGCAAGGCGGCGTTGTTCCCTCAGCCCAGCAGCGAGGTCGAGCGCCTGTCGGACAGCGAGCGCACAGGCGATGAGCTCAACGACCGGGTGTTTCTGCTGACCTTCGTCGGTGGCCCCACCCCCGCGGGCGGTGCCACTGATGAGCTGGCCGATTATCTGCGTCGGCAAAAGCTCGGCGGCCTGTTCTTCGTGCTCGGCAACCGCTTGCAGCAGCGTGCCCCTGTGGGGGGGCTCTATGCCAGGCAATGCGTGGGTATCCAGGGCTGGGAGTACCGTTCCCATGCCCAATGGCTGGACTGGCAGGATTCGCTGCGCCGGGCCCAGGCCCGGGTCCAGTCCGACCTGCCGGCGCAGTACGTGCCGTTGTTCCGCCCGCCGTACGGGCAGCGTCGTGCCGATGGCGAGGCATTCATGGCCAGCCAGAAGCTTCAGGTTTCGCTGTGGGACATCGACGCCCAGGACGACAGTGCACTGAGCGCCGAGGCCTCGGCGCATCGGGTGCTGACCTTGATGCTGTTGTGGCGCAAGGGGGTGATCCAGTTCCACGACAACCTGCCCAAGGCACAACCGGCGCTGGAGTGGCTGCTGCGCAACACGGCGCAGAGTGGAATCGGCTGGGAGGATTGCCTGGAATATGGGCAGCGTGATGGGGCTTGATCTTTGACTCTAGACCCGCTCACGGCTCAAGCCAAGCCCTGAACGTCAATCGGAAAAATAAAGTTCAAAGGAACGTAAAAAGACTTTTTTTGGTCATCATTAATGCGGTATGTAGGTACCAGACAGCCGAATCCTGCAGCACAGGTGGCGTCATCCAGGCCCTCCTTGCCAGGTGCGCTCCCCGCCCGTAACGACGCGGATACGGGGAGAACGGCGGTCACTCTGCGGCGCAGCATTACGCGTCGTGTGGCTTTCACATAAGGTGACCGAGTATGGATGACCAAGGACGCAATTCTTCCTCCACCCAGCCAATCCTGTATGTGCTCGATACCAATGTCCTGATCCACGATCCAAACGCTTTGCTCAACTTCGAGGAGCACCATGTCGCCATTCCGATGACGGTGCTGGAGGAACTCGACAAGCTCAAGACCGGCAAACACACCATCGCCGCCGAATGCCGCCAGGCCATCCGCCTCATCGACCAGACTCTCGGCGATGCCTCGCCCAGCGATGTCGAGCAGGGCGTGCCGATCCAGCGTGGCAAGAGCGGGCCCAAGGGGTTCCTGTCGATCCTGATGAGCCCACGCAACGAACCAAATCGGCTGCTGCCCGAAACCCTCAACGACAACATCATCATCAACCAGCTTCTGGAGTTGCGTGCCCGTCGCTCCGACCTGGACGTGGTGCTGGTGACCAAGGACATCAACATGCGCCTGAAGGCGCGTGCCTGTGGCATCGCCGCCGAGGACTACAGCACCGACCAGTTGGTCGATGACGTCTCCTTGCTGTCCAAGGGTTACCACTCGGTGACCGGCTCGTTCTGGGATCGCGTCAGCAAGGTCGAAACCCGCCAGGAGCGCGGTCGCACCTGGCATCGAGTGCAACTGACCGACAACCTGCCGGCGGTGCACGTCAATGAGTTCATCATCGACGAGCAAGGTTTCGTCGGCTGGATCAAAGGCATCCGTGAAGACGAACTGCTGCTGCTCGACCTGCACCAGGAGCCGTTGCTGCACCAGGAAGCCTGGGGGCTGAAACCACGCGACATCCATCAGAGCCTGGCGTTGTTCGCGCTGCTCGACCCGGATATCCACCTGGTCAACCTGACCGGCGCCGCCGGCTCCGGCAAGACCATCCTGGCGCTTGCCGCCGCCATCGAGCAGACCATGGTCAGCAAGCGCTACCGGCGCATCATCGCCACCCGCAGCGTGCAGGGGCTGGACCAGGAGATCGGCTTCCTGCCGGGGACCGAGGCCGAGAAAATGGAGCCTTGGCTGGGCGCCATCACCGACAACCTCGAAGCCCTGCACATGGATGACGAGAGTACCCATGGCAGCGTCGAGTACATCCTCGAGCGGGTACCGTTGCAGTTCAAGTCGCTGAACTACATCCGTGGGCGCAGCTTCCAGCAGAGCCTGATCCTGATCGACGAGTGCCAGAACCTCACCCCGCACCAGATGAAGACCATCATCACCCGTGCCGGGGCAGGGTCCAAGGTGGTGTGCCTGGGCAACCTGGCGCAGATCGATACCCCTTACCTGTCGGCCACCAGCTCCGGGCTGACCTACCTCACCGAACGCTTCAAGGACTTCCCCCACGGCGTTCATATCACCTTGCAGGGCGTGCCACGCTCGGTACTGGCCGAGTACGCCGAGTCCCATCTGTAACCCCAGTCTGCCGGGCGGTTCGCCGCCCGGCTTCTGTGGCGTCCTCTACGCCGATACCCCCGCTCCCACCGCCGCCAGTGTGATTTGGCCTGCCTGCGACACAACCACTGCTCAAAGCTGACCTGCGGGTTTACACTCTTTGTTCCCTTCACAGGAGCAATGCAGTGCTGACTCATCTCGATTCCCAGGGGCGCGCCAACATGGTCGACGTCACCGAAAAGGCCGTGACCGCGCGTGAGGCGGTGGCCGAAGCGCGGGTGCGCATGTTGCCGCAGACCTTGCAGATGATCGTCGACGGCGAGCATCCCAAGGGCGATGTGTTCGCCGTGGCGCGGATCGCCGGGATCCAGGCGGCGAAGAAGACCAGCGACCTGATCCCGCTGTGCCATCCGCTGATGCTCACCAGCGTCAAGGTCGAGCTCAGTGCCGAAGGCTCTGATGTGGTGCGCATCGTCGCCCGTTGCAAACTGGCCGGGCAGACCGGCGTGGAAATGGAAGCGCTGACCGCCGCCAGCGTCGCGGCGCTGACGATCTATGACATGTGCAAGGCCGTCGACAAAGGCATGGTGATCGAGCAGGTGCGCCTGCTGGAGAAGCTCGGCGGCAAGAGCGGCCATTACCAGGTGGAGGCGTGATGAAGGTTCAGGTGGTGTATTTCGCCCGTTATCGTGAATTGCTAGGGGTCGATGGCGAGCCGCTCGAAGGGGCCTTCGCGACCCTGGACGACGTGCGCCAGGCCTTGGTGGCCAAGGGCGGGCAATACGAGTTGCTGGCCGAGCAGAACCTGATGTGCGCACGCAACCAGGATCTGTGCAAGCTGGCCGAGCCGGTGGAGGAGGGCGACGAAGTGGCGTTCTTCCCGCCGGTCACGGGAGGTTGAGCATGGGCGTTCGAGTACAGGAGCAGGCCTTCGATCCAGGCCTTGAGGTCAATGCGATGCACGCGGCCAACGTCGGTGTGGGCGCGGTGGTGGGGTTCGTCGGCTATGTGCGGGATTTCAACGATGGCCGTGAAGTGGCGGGGATGTTCCTCGAGCATTACCCAGGCATGACCGAGAAAGCGTTGGCCAAGATCGTCGTCGAGGCCGAGCAACGCTGGCCACTGCTCAGGGTCGAGGTGCTGCACCGCATCGGCGCGCTGGAGCCGGGCGAACCGATCGTCTTTGTCGGTGTGGCCAGCGCCCACCGTCAGGCGGCGTTCGACGCCTGCAATTTCATCATGGACTACCTCAAGACCCGGGCGCCGTTCTGGAAGAAAGAGAACACCCAGGATGGGCCGCGTTGGGTCGAAGGCCGGCAAAGCGACCAGGACGCCGCCGGTCGCTGGTGAAGCTGCCGAGGCACGGGCGGGCCGGATGCGTCTGCCCTTGCCGCACGTTGTGGTTGGTAGTTGAGTTTCTATACAAAAAAGTCCAGTATGGAATCATAAGTACAAAATGATTCCAGGCAGCCTTGCGCCTGTCACCTTTGCTCTGTCTTGCACCACACCTCCAATAACGAGCGAGAGAGATCCCCCATGAGAAAGCTCACCCTGATCAGTGGTCTGGCCCTGGGCCTGTTGGCCGGTAGCAACCTGTACGCTGCCGAGAACGTCCTGCGTATCGGTATCGAGGCCGCCTACCCGCCGTTTGCCTCGAAAAACGACAAGGGCGAAATCGTGGGCTTCGACTACGAGATCGGCAATGCCCTGTGCGCGCAAATGAAGGTCAAGTGTGTCTGGAACGAGGTCGAGTTCGACGGGCTGATCCCCTCGTTGAAGGTCAGGAAGATCGATGCGGCCTTGTCGTCGATGACCATCACCAAAGAGCGCAAGCAATCGGTGGACTTCACCCACAAGTACTACTTCACCTCATCGCGCCTGGTGATGAAGAAGGGGGCGGTGGTCGATGACCAGTACCAGAGCCTCAAGGGCAAGACCATCGGCGTGCAGCGTGCCACCACCACTGACCGCTATGCCACTGAAGTGCTCGAACCCATGGGTGTGAAGGTCAACCGCTACAGCAACAACGAAGAGATCTACATGGACCTGGCGTCCGGGCGTGTGGATGCCATTTTTGCCGATACCATTCCCCTGGAGGACTTCCTGTCGATGCCTCGGGGCGCCGACTTTGCCTTCGTAGGGCCGGAGCTGAAGGATCCCAAGTACGTCGGTGAAGGTGCCGGGATCGCGGTGCGCAAAGGCAACACCGAATTGGTGAGCCAGCTCAATAGCGCCATCGATGCCATTCGTGCCAACGGTGAATACCAGAAGATCCAGGCCAAGTACTTCAAATCGGATATCTACGGCGACTGAAACAGTGCGCAGGGGGCGCCTTGCGCCCCTTTCCGACCGCTCCGGGCCCCGGCAATCGTCAAGGGCGCTCTGGAGCGCTCAGGCCTTGAGCTCCTTCAGGTGCTTGTACACCGTCGCCCGTCCCATTCCCAGCACGTTGGCCACATAGTTGGCCGCGCTCTTGCCCTTGAAGGCGCCCTCGGCATGCAGGGCCAGGACCAGCTCGCGCTTGTGATCGCGGGTCAGCAGGTTAAGGCTCAACTGACGTTGGCGCAGCCAGCCGTTGAGGAAGGTGTTGATGCGTTCCTGCCAGTCGTCGCGAAACAGCGCGTCGGGTTGGGGAATCAATCGGCTGGGTGAAAGGAACAGATCCAGCGCCGCCTTGGCGTTCTCGAACAGCGAGATGTTCAGGTTGATGCACAGCATCGCCAGGGGCGTGCCTGCGGCATCGCGCAACACGGTGCTCAAGGAGCGGATCTTCTGCCCGTCCCAGTTGAGTTTTTCGTAGGGGCCGATGTTGGTTTCATCGGTGCCGTGTTCGAGCATGTCTTCCAGGGCCGCATCGTCGCCAATCTCGCGCTTGGACAGGTTGTTGGCGATGTAGTCGATCTTTTGCGTGCGCAGGTCGTGCAGCACCACTTCGGCATGGGGGAAGAACAGAGTGGCGATGGCATCGGCGATGGCCCGGTAGTTGTCCAGGGCCGGGTCAGGGCGAGGGGATGGCATTGAGGCAGGCTCCAGGCTGTGTCAGCGCCCTTGCGGCGAGGGCGCTGCGAGTGTGCCGCAATCGCGGCGGCGCGTCATCCCGACAGGCGCGCCGGGGACAGCATGGCGGCCGTCAGGCCAAAGCCATGCAGGTGTTCCGGTAGCGCCTCGCCACGCACCAGGGCGGCGCTGGCCTGGCCCATGGCGGGGGAGGTCTGGATGCCGTAGCCGCCTTGGCCCGCGACCCAGAACAGCCCAGGTACTTGCGGGTCGAAGCCGGCGACCAGGTCGCCGTCGGCAACGAAACTGCGCAGCCCGGCCCAGGTGCGGGTGGGACGGCGGATGCGCAGGGTGGTGGCTTCCTCGATCTGGTAGATGCCCAGGGCGATGTCGAGCTCTTCGGGCTGTACATCGTGTGGCTCCACCGGGTCGGCATTGGCGGGTGATCCAAGGAGCATGCCGGCATCCGGCTTCATGTAGAAGGACTCATCGAGGCTGACCAGCATCGGCCAATGGTGGCAGTCGACGCCCTCGGGAGCGGCGAAGATGAAGGCAGCGCGGCGCTTGGGTTGCAGGCCGAGGGGGCGAGCGCCGGCCAGTACCCCGATGTGGTCCGCCCAGGCGCCCGCGGCGTTGATCAGCACAGGCGCGCTGAAACTGCCTTGGTTGGTATGCACCTGCCACAGCCCTTGGGCGTCACGCTCCACACGTTGCACCTCGCAATCGCTGCGCACTTCGCCCTGCTGCCGGCGAATGCCACGCAGGTAGCCTTGGTGCAGGGCATCGGTGTCGATGTCGCTGGCGCTCGGGTCGTAGAGGGCGCCATGGACTTTGTCCCGACACAGCACCGGCAGACGGGCGCAGGCTTGGTCGGCATCGAGCAGCTCGAATTCGGGCACGCAGGCCTTGGCGCTGAGGTACTGGCGTTGCAGTTCGGCGGGGTCGCCGTTGAAGTCCACGGTCATCTCACCGCGTGGGGTGAGCAGAGGATGCTCGGCGAAACCACTGGGCGGATGATCGAAAAAGGCGCGGCTGGCGAGGGTCAGGGCGCGTACCTGTGGCGTGCCATACGCGGCGGTGTAGAGCGCCGCCGAACGGCCGGTGGAGTGATAGCCGGGCTGGGATTCGCGCTCGAGCACAAGCACGCGGCCATGGGCTGCAAGCCAGTAGCCGGTGGAGGCGCCGGCGATACCCGCGCCCACGATGATGTAGTCGGCAGTCTGCATGCTGTTCTCCTCAGGCTTCGCGCACCAGCTGATACAGGGCATTGGCCAGGGCAATGTCCTCCAGGCCCAGTCCGATGGAACGGAAGAAGGCATGGCGTTGGTAGGCGGGCGCGGCGGCCTTGCCACTGAGCAGTTGCGGCAGGTCGCCGGCGATCGCGTCTGCCTGCCACCCCAACTGCTCGACGGCGATGCGCATTTCGCCCGCGCTGGCGGGGGTGGTTACCCGGTAATCGCAGTAGACATCCATTTCGGCCAGGCAGGCTGGCGGGATTTCATGGGCGCGCACGGCATTGGTGCTGATCGAGGTGATCAGCGCCGGTTTGCTCAGCGTGCGTGGGTCGATGACTGGCACGGCCGAGGAGGTGCAGAGCATGATCACGTCGGCATCGTCCAGGGCCTGCTCGAGGTTTTCCATCAATTGCAGGCGGCTGTCGAGGCCGGCCAGTTGTTCGCGTTGCCCTGCGCTCTGTTGGCCCAGGCTGGGGGAATACAGGCGAATGTCCTGCCAGTCGCGCAGGCCGCGCACGTAGTGCAGGTGAGCGCGGGCGATCGGGCCGCTGCCGATTACCGTCAGGCGGCGGGCATGGCCTGGGGCCAGCGCGTCGATGGCCACGGCAGTGGTGGCGGCGGTGCGTGCAGTGGTCAGTTCGCCGGCGTCGCAGAGCATCAGAGGTTGACCGCTGTCCATGGACATCAGCAGGGTCCAGGCGGTGACCAGGGGGCCTTGGTCGCGGACGATGTAGGGCGAGGTTTTTACCCCATAGACCCGCTCCGTGGCCAACACGCCGCCATAGTTTATGAAGTCGCCCCGGCCAGCCGGAAACTCCACCAGTTGTTGGGGTGGCTGTACCGCCTGGCCGCTTGCCAGGTCACGGAACAGATTACGCAGGATGTGTGGGACATCCACCTGGGCGAGCAATTGGCGGGCGTGTTGTTGATCGACGACGAGGGGCGCGGTCATACGAAGCTCCAGATAAACTATTTTTTCCATTATGGACTTTTTGTTTATTTGGACAATATCGCAGGCGCAAAAAGGTTGGGATGCAGCGCAGCACCAGAAAGGGAGGGGCAGAGGAGCAGGGGCGGGGCTTTGCCCAGAGAACAGGCACTGCGGCTCGGCGCAGGGCTTGTGGGAGCGGTCTTGCCGGGGCGCCGGACCGCTCGGGAAGGGGCACAAGGTGCCCCAAGGTACACAGCTCAGTGATGCTTGCGCGGTATCGACTTCAGCAGTTCGTCCGGTGGCATCTCGCATTTGATCTTGCGCCCCAGCAGCTCTTCGATGGCCGGAAGCTGGTAGGCATCGTCCTCGCCGGCGAAGCTGATCGACACGCCGCTGGTGCCGGCACGACCGGTACGGCCGATGCGGTGCACGTAGTCGTCCGGGTCTTCCGGCAAGGTGAAATTGATCACGTGGCTGATGCCGTCGATATGAATGCCACGGCCGGCCACGTCGGTGGCCACCAGCACCGCGATGCGGCCTTCGCGGAAGCTCTCCAGGGTGCGGATGCGCTTGTGCTGCGGCACGTCGCCCGACAGCTGGGCGGCATTGATGCCGTCGCGCACCAGGCGCTCTTCGATGCGGCGCACTTCATCCTTGCGGTTCGCGAAGACCATCACCCGTTCCCACTTGTTCTGGGTGACCAGGTTGTACAGCAGCTTGTACTTGTCGCTGCTGGCCACCGCATAGACGTGCTGTTCGACCGTTTCGCTGGCCACGTTCTCCGGCTCGATCTCGACGATGGCCGGGTTGGTGGTCCACTGCTTGGCCAGGTTCATCACGTCATCGGTGAAGGTGGCGGAGAACAGCAGGGTCTGACGCTCGCTCTTGGGCGGGGTCTGGCGGATGATCTGCCGGACCTGGGGGATGAAGCCCATGTCGAGCATGCGGTCGGCTTCGTCGAGCACCAGCACCTCGACCATGTCCAGGTGCACCTCGCCGCGCTGGTGGAAGTCCAGCAGGCGGCCTGGCGTGGCCACCAGGATGTCGCAGTGGCGCGCTTCCAGGGCCTTGAGCTGCTTGTCGAAGTCCATGCCGCCGACGAACGTCATGACGTTCAGGCCGCTGTACTTGGTCAGGGCCATGGCGTCCTTGGCGATCTGCACCACCAGCTCGCGGGTTGGCGCGATGATCAGCGCGCGCGGCTCGCCCATGTAGCGTTCCTTGGGCGGCGGTACCTGCTGCAGCTGGGAAATGATCGAGATCAGGAACGCGGCGGTCTTGCCGGTGCCGGTCTGGGCCCGGCCGATGGCGTCCTTGCCGCGCAGGGTATGACCCAGCACCTGGGCCTGGATCGGCGTGCAGTATGGGAAGCCCAGATCATGGATGGCATGCATCAGCTCGTTGGAAAGCTTGAAGTCATGGAAGCGGGTTTTGCCCTCCAGGGGCTCGACTACGAAATCTTCCGGCTTCCACAGGCTGGCCTGGGGCTTGGGTTTGCGTTCGCGACGCGGCTTGTCCTTGACGGGCTTGTCGTCGCGAGTGGGGGGCGTGGCCTCGGTCGTGTCGACCGACGAGGCTGGAGGCGCCGGCGGTTCGACCGCGGGTGCAGGTGGGGGCGTCATCACGCCGGCGGCAGGCACGGTGGCCTGGGGGGCGGCGTCGCCCTTGGCGAAAATTTTCTTGAGTGCCTTGAGCACGATCGTCTCGTCAACTGGTTAAGGAATGTACGCCCGGCAGTGTAATGCAAGAACCGGGCAGGGCGTAGTGCGGTACGCCTACAACTACAGCAGATTGCACCGCTAGCGCAGGTGGCGTACCAGCCAGTTGTAGATGTCGTTGATTTCCTGGGGCACCACCTCGTGTTCCATCGGGTACTCCTCCCAGGTCACCTCGACGCCCCACTGCTTGAGGTGCTCATAGGCCGTGCGGCCCATGGACGGGATCACCACCGGGTCGTGCACGCCGTGCAGGCAGAGGGCCGGGGTGCGCTGCTGGCAGGCGCTGAGCTGATGGCTGTCATTGAAAGTGGGCGCGTAGGTGGACAACGCCAGCACACCGCCCAGGGCTTCCTGCCACTTTATATAGGCCGTGTGCAGCACCACCGCGCCACCCTGGGAGAACCCCGCCAGGAAGATTCGCGTCAGGTCGATGCCCTTGGCCCGCTCGGCTTCGATCAACGCCACCACCTGATCGGCGGATGCTTCCAACTGCGCTTCGTCGATTGCTCGCGCAGGCGTCATGGCCTTGATGTCGTACCAGCTAGGCATGGCGTAGCCGCCATTAATCGTTACCGCGCGTGTCGGCGCCTGGGGCATAACGAAGCGGGTGCTGAGCAGGTGTTCCTGCAACGCTTCGGCCACTGGTAGGAAGTCGTAACGGTCGGCCCCCAGGCCGTGCAACCAGATAACACAGGCGTCTGCGGTGTTCTGGGGTTCGAGGATCAACGGGTTGGTCATGACTGCTCCGAAAGTGTGCGCACGCGCCTGATCGAGTGCATGAAATAAAGGCGTGCAGGGGTAATGCCACAAGAAGATGTCGCAACTCTACAACTTTTCCTGCTTGACGACCCCTTAAACGCTTGAGCCCAGGACTGTGGTACGCCCTTTGCTATGAATCAACCGATGCGAGGGGATATCCGGAGACGGTAACACCCTTCGTGCGGATAGAAGGCTGTCACCAGAACGGCCCATTGCGCCAATTGACCCGATAAAAAGCCAACAAGGGGTCGGATGCGCCTCATAAGGGTGCGGTGCAATTCCGGCTCGATACAACAAGAGCGATTGGAGGTTGTGAATGAAGATGTTGAAAACCACCCTGGCAGTCCTGACCGCTGCCGCTGCGCTGGGCGCCACCAGCTTCGCCCACGCTGGCGCTACGCTTGATGCGGTAAAGAAGAAGGGCTTCGTCCAGTGTGGCGTGAGTGACGGCCTGCCGGGCTTCTCGGTACCGGACAGCACCGGCAAGATCGTCGGTATCGATGCCGATGTGTGCCGCGCCGTGGCCGCCGCCGTCTTCGGCGACGCGACCAAGGTCAAGTTCAGCCAGCTCAACGCCAAAGAACGCTTCACTGCGCTGCAATCGGGTGAAGTCGATGTCCTGTCGCGCAACACCACCTGGACCAGTTCGCGTGATGCCGGGATGGGCCTGGTATTCGCCGGCGTGACCTACTACGACGGCGTCGGTTTCCTGGTCAACAAGAAGCTGGGCGTCTCCAGTGCCAAGGAGCTCGATGGCGCGACCATCTGCATCCAGGCCGGTACCACCACCGAGTTGAACGTCTCTGACTTCTTCCGTGCCAATGGCCTGAAGTACACCCCGATCACCTTCGACACTTCCGATGAAAGCGCCAAGTCGCTGGAATCCGGTCGTTGCGATGTGCTGACCTCCGACAAGTCGCAGCTGTTCGCCCAGCGCTCCAAGCTGGCCGCGCCAAGCGAATACGTGGTGCTGCCGGAAACCATCTCGAAGGAGCCTCTGGGCCCGGTCGTGCGCAAGGGTGACGAGGAGTGGTTCAGCATCGTCAAGTGGACCCTCTTCGCCATGCTTAACGCCGAAGAGGCAGGCATCACCTCGAAGAACGTCGAGGCCGAGGCCAAGTCCACCAAGAACCCCGACGTCGCCCGCCTGCTCGGTGCCGACGGCGAGTACGGCAAGGACCTGAAGCTACCCAAGGACTGGGTGGTGCAGATCGTCAAACAGGTGGGTAACTACGGCGAAGTGTTCGAGAAGAACCTGGGCCAGAGCACTGACCTGAAGATCGATCGTGGCATGAACGCCCTGTGGAACAACGGCGGCATCCAGTACGCGCCACCAGTGCGCTGATGGTTGCACCTGCGGCGGCACCGCGCCGCCGCAGGTTGTTCGATCCCATCCTTTCGGGGCATTACATGCAAAATCAAATTGGCGCGCAGAAGGGGTTTTCCCTGAGCGATCCACGTGTGCGCGCGTGGCTGTTCCAGATCGTCACGGTGGTCTTCGTGGTCGGCCTGGGCTGGTACCTGTTCCACAACACGCAAACCAACCTGCAACACCGGGGTATCACCTCGGGTTTTGACTTTCTCGAGCGCAGCGCAGGCTTCGGCATCGCCCAGCACCTGATTCCCTACGTGGAGTCGGACAGCTACGCCCGTGTGTTTCTTATCGGCCTGCTCAACACCCTGCTGGTCACCTTCATCGGCATCATCCTGGCAACGCTGTTGGGCTTCATCATCGGTGTGGCGCGGCTGTCGCCGAACTGGATGATCAACAAGCTGGCGACAGTCTATGTCGAGACGTTCCGCAACATTCCGCCGTTGTTGCAGATCCTGTTCTGGTACTTCGCGGTGTTCCTGACGCTACCGGGGCCGCGGGGCAGCATCAACCTGCAGGACACCTTCTTCATCAGTAACCGTGGCGTGAACATGCCCGGTGCCTCCATGGCCGAGGGCTTCTGGCCGTTCGTGGGCGCCGTGGTGCTGGCGATCGTCGCCATCGCGCTGATGGTGCGTCTTGCCAACAAGCGCTTCGATGAAACCGGCGAGCCGTTCCACAAGTTCTGGGTGGGGCTGCTCATGTTAATCGGCATCCCAGGCGTGTGCGTGCTGCTGTTCGGCAATCCGTTGAGCTGGGAAGTGCCGCAGCTCAAGGGCTTCAACTTCGTGGGTGGCTGGGTGCTGATCCCTGAACTGCTGGCCCTGACCTTGGCGCTGACCATCTATACCGCAGCGTTCATTGCCGAGATCGTGCGTTCGGGCATCCGTTCGGTCAGCCATGGCCAGACCGAGGCCGCGCGCTCTCTTGGCCTGCGCGAGGGGCCGACCCTGCGCAAGGTGATCATCCCCCAGGCATTGCGGGTGATCGTGCCGCCGCTGACCAGCCAGTACCTGAACCTGGCGAAGAACTCATCCCTGGCGGCCGGCATCGGCTACCCGGAAATGGTCTCGCTGTTCGCCGGTACCGTGCTCAACCAGACCGGTCAGGCCATCGAGGTGATCGCTATCACCATGAGTGTCTATCTGGCCATCAGCATCAGCATTTCGCTGCTGATGAACTGGTACAACAAGCGCATCGCGCTGATCGAGCGGTGAGGATACGCCAGTGACTGCCCATGTTTTCAAACCTGACATGCCGCCACCGGTCAAGACCGTCGGCGTGCTCGCATGGATGCGTGCGAACCTGTTCTCCAGCTGGTTGAACACCCTGTTGACGCTGTTCGCCTTGTACCTGGTGTGGCTGATCGTGCCGCCTTTGGTGCAATGGGCGTTCATCGATGCCAACTGGGTCGGCACCACCCGTGCCGATTGCACCAAGGAAGGCGCCTGCTGGGTGTTCATCCAGCAACGCTTCGGCCAGTTCATGTACGGCTACTACCCGGCGGAGTTGCGCTGGCGGGTCGACCTGACCGTCTGGCTTGCCGTGCTGGGCGCCGCGCCGCTGTTCATCAAGCGTTTCCCGCGCAAGGTGGCCTACGGCCTGGGCTTTCTGGTGCTGTACCCGATCATCGCCTACACCTTGCTGCACGGTGGCTACCTGGGTCTGAGCACGGTTCCGACCAGCCAGTGGGGCGGCCTGATGCTGACCTTGGTGATCGCCACCGTCGGCATCGTTGGCGCCTTGCCCCTGGGCATCCTGCTGGCGCTGGGACGGCGTTCCAACATGCCGGCGGTGAAGGTGGTCTGCGTGACCTTCATCGAGTTCTGGCGTGGCGTGCCACTGATCACCGTACTGTTCATGTCCTCGGTGATGCTGCCGTTGTTCCTGCCCGAGGGCATGAGCTTCGACAAGCTGCTGCGGGCGATGATCGGGGTGATCCTGTTCCAGTCGGCCTATATCGCCGAGGTGGTCCGCGGCGGGCTGCAGGCCATTCCCAAGGGCCAATACGAGGCGGCTGCGGCCATGGGCCTGGGCTACTGGCGGTCGATGGGGCTGGTGATCCTGCCTCAGGCGCTCAAGCTGGTGATCCCCGGCATCGTCAACACCTTCATTGCCCTGTTCAAGGACACGAGCCTGGTGATCATCATCGGCCTGTTCGACCTGCTCAACAGCGTCAAGCAGGCTGCGGCCGACCCGACCTGGCTGGGCATGGCGACCGAGGGCTATGTGTTCGCCGCCTTGGTGTTCTGGATTTTCTGTTTCGGTATGTCCCGCTACTCCATGCACCTGGAGCGCAAGCTGGACACTGGCCACAAGCGTTAGGAGTCTCGAAATGAGTGAAGCGATCAAGCAGCCTGTCGGCCCCGAAGGCATCATCCAGATGCAGGGTGTGAACAAGTGGTACGGGCAGTTCCACGTACTGAAGGACATCAACCTCAATGTGCGTCAGGGCGAGCGCATCGTGCTGTGCGGGCCGTCCGGCTCGGGCAAGTCCACCACCATCCGTTGCCTCAACCGCCTGGAGGAACACCAACAGGGGCGCATCGTCGTCGATGGCGTGGAACTGACCAACGACCTCAAGCAGATCGAAGCGATCCGCCGCGAGGTGGGCATGGTGTTCCAGCACTTCAACCTGTTCCCGCACTTGAGCATTCTGGAAAACTGCACCCTGGCGCCGATGTGGGTGCGCAAGATGCCCCGGCGCAAAGCCGAGGAAATCGCCATGCACTACCTGGAGCGGGTGCGCATCCCCGAGCAGGCGCACAAGTACCCGGGGCAACTGTCCGGTGGCCAGCAACAGCGGGTGGCGATCGCCCGCGCCCTGTGCATGAAGCCCAAGATCATGCTCTTCGACGAGCCGACCTCGGCGCTGGACCCGGAGATGGTCAAGGAAGTGCTCGATACCATGGTGGGACTGGCCGAGGACGGCATGACCATGCTCTGCGTGACCCACGAGATGGGCTTTGCCCGGACCGTGGCGAACCGGGTGATCTTCATGGACAAGGGGGAGATCGTCGAACAGGCCGCGCCGGATGACTTCTTCGACCGGCCGC
The DNA here is from genome assembly GCF_051913525.1 of Pseudomonas sp. PKS. Lineage (NCBI taxonomy): Bacteria > Pseudomonadati > Pseudomonadota > Gammaproteobacteria > Pseudomonadales > Pseudomonadaceae > Pseudomonas > Pseudomonas sp. PKS. Next base: position 88,832 of record NZ_JBEGDO010000008.1, read on the forward strand.
GCAGTGATCGGACCAAGCTGTTCCTGAGCCAGATCCTGCATTGATGTGACCGGGGCCGCGGCGCGGCCCTTTCGCAGGCTTCGCCGGTTCATCGCTTTGGGAGAGGCGGTGCAAGCCTGCGCCAGGGCTGCAAAGCAGCCCTTTTTGTTACTTTTCTTCCTGGGCGGCGACCGGCGCAGGTGGCGGTCGCAGCCCCACCTCGGCGATCAGTTTGAGCTGTTGCCCGTTGCGCATCACTTCGATGGTGATCTTCTCGTTGGGCTTGATCCGCGCCACTTGGTTCATCGACTTGCGACCGTCGCCGGCAGGTTCGCCGTTGATGCTCATGATCACGTCGCCCAGTTGCAGACCGGCACGCTGGGCCGGGCCATCGCGGAAGATGCCCGCCACGACGATGCCGGGACGCCCCTGCATGCCATAGGACTCGGCCAGTTCCTGGCTCAGCGGCTGCACCTCGATGCCCAGCCAGCCACGGATGACCTGGCCATGCTCGACGATCGATTTCATCACCTCCAGCGCCAGCTTGACCGGGATGGCAAAGCCGATGCCTTGGGAGCCGCCGGACTTGGAGAAGATCGCGGTGTTGATGCCGATCAGGTTGCCGTTGGCGTCCACTAGGGCGCCGCCGGAGTTGCCGGGGTTGATCGCCGCGTCGGTCTGGATGAAGTCTTCGTAGTTGTTCAGGCCCAGCTGGTTGCGGCCGGTGGCGCTGATGATGCCCATGGTCACGGTCTGGCCGACGCCGAAGGGGTTGCCGATGGCCAGGGACACGTCACCGATGTGGATGTTGTCGGAGCGACCGATGGTGATCGCAGGCAGTTTCTTCAGGTCGATCTTCAGCACCGCAAGGTCGGTTTCCGGGTCGCTGCCGATGACCCGGGCCAGGGTCTCGCGACCGTCCTTGAGCGCTACCACTATCTGGTCGGCGCCGCTGGTCACGTGGTTGTTGGTCAGCAAGTAGCCCTCGGGGCTCATGATCACTGCCGAACCCAGGCTGGACTCCCAGCGCCGCTGCTTGGGCAGGTTGTCGCCGAAGAAGCGGCGGAATTGCGGGTCTTCGAACAGCGGATGGGCGCTCTTGTTGACCACCTTGGTGGTGTATAGGTTGGCCACCGCCGGCGCGGCCAGCGTCACGGCGTCGGCATAGGACACCGGGCCTTGCACGATCCGCGAGGTCTGCGGAGCCTGCTGCAGGTTGACGTCCTGGCTGGGCAGGCCGACCCACTGGGGAAAGCGCTGGATGATCAGCAGGGCGACCAGCACACCGGTAAGCAGGGGCCAGCCAAAGTAACGCAGAGCCTTGAGCATCGAATGAATCCTGGGAGTAGGGCAGGGGCCAGTGGCTACGCAGCCGGGGGTGCGAGCGCGCGCGATCATACACGTGAAACAGCCGATCAGGCGACGGTCTTGACCGCGGTGCAGCATTGGCGGGTAAACCCGCTTCCACAGGGTTGGCGCCAGGTCCTGTGGGAGTGGCTTTACCCGCCAATGGCTACACCACGAGCTTGCCCCCGGGCGACTGCCGCCGGTTTCCCCGAAGCCGGCGACGGCCCATAATGGCGGCCATTATACGGGCGTTGTGCCCACCGAACGTGCAGATTTCGAGGAGATTTTCCATGGCCGTCGCCCTGAACACTCTGGTCGAGGAAGCCGAGCGCTACCTGGGTAGCGCGAAGATCCAAGACTACTGCCCTAACGGTCTGCAGGTCGAAGGCCGTCCGCAGGTCAGTCGGATCGTCAGCGGCGTCACTGCCAGCCAGGCATTGCTGGATGCGGCGGTTGAGGCCGAGGCCGATCTGGTGCTGGTGCACCATGGTTACTTCTGGAAAGGCGAGAACCCGTGCATCACCGGCATGAAGCAGCGCCGGATCAAGACCTTGCTCAAGCATGACATCAGTCTGCTCGCCTACCACCTGCCGTTGGACGTACACCCTGAGGTGGGTAACAACGTGCAGTTGGCCCGTCAGCTGGACATCACCGTCGAGGGGCCGCTGGACCCACAGAACCCCAAGGTGGTCGGTCTGGTGGGCTCCCTGGCCGAGCCGATGTCGGCGCGCGATTTTGCCCGTCGGGTGCAGGAGGTGATGGGGCGTGAGCCGCTGGTGATCGAGGGCGAACAACTGGTGCGCCGTGTTGGTTGGTGCACAGGCGGCGGGCAGGGCTACATCGACACCGCCATTGCTGCCGGTGTGGACCTGTTCCTCAGTGGCGAGGCGTCCGAGCAGACCTTCCACAGCGCCCGGGAGAACGGCATCAGCTTTATCGCGGCCGGGCACCATGCCACCGAGCGTTACGGCGTGCAGGCGCTGGGCGACTACCTGGCACGGCGCTTTGCGGTGGAGCACCTGTTCATCGACTGTCCCAATCCGATCTGACCGAGGCCGCTCCCGCAAGAGTCAGCACAAGCCTGGAGATCGAGACAAGACAGTTTCTCCCACGGAAGATCGCCGCCCCCGAGGGGAGCGACCTGGCGGCCCTCGATTCACCCCAAACCCACAGTCATATCGTTAGATTTTTTCGGTCTAGCCCGCCTTCTAAATAGAATCAGGCGCTGTGATACAGTGCCAGCCTCGAACACGGCCCGCAGGCCGTCCATAAGATCGTTTTTCGTGAGTAGCCATGGTCGACAAACTGACGCACTTGAAACAGCTGGAGGCGGAGAGCATCCACATCATCCGCGAGGTGGCCGCCGAGTTCGACAACCCGGTGATGCTGTACTCGATCGGCAAGGACTCCGCCGTGATGCTGCACCTGGCGCGCAAGGCCTTCTTCCCAGGCAAGCTGCCGTTCCCGGTGATGCACGTCGACACCCAGTGGAAATTCCAGGAGATGTACCGCTTCCGCGACAAAATGGTCGAGGAGATGGGCCTGGAGTTAATCACCCACGTCAACCCTGAAGGTGTGGCGCAGGGCATCAACCCGTTCACCCATGGCAGCTCCAAGCACACCGACATCATGAAGACCCAGGGCCTGAAGCAGGCGCTGGACAAGCATGGCTTCGACGCCGCGTTCGGCGGTGCCCGCCGCGACGAGGAGAAGTCCCGCGCCAAGGAGCGTGTGTATTCGTTCCGCGACAGCAAGCACCGCTGGGACCCGAAGAACCAGCGCCCGGAGCTGTGGAACATCTACAACGGCAAGGTCAACAAGGGCGAGTCGATCCGCGTCTTCCCCCTGTCGAACTGGACCGAGCTGGACATCTGGCAGTACATCTACCTCGAAGGTATCCCGATCGTGCCGCTTTACTTCGCTGCCGAGCGTGAAGTCATCGAGAAGAACGGCACCCTGATCATGATCGACGACGAGCGCATCCTCGAGCATCTCACCGATGAAGAGAAAGCGCGCATCGTCAAGAAGAAGGTGCGTTTCCGGACCCTGGGCTGCTACCCGTTGACGGGGGCTGTCGAGTCGGAAGCCGAGACCCTGACGGACATCATTCAGGAAATGCTCCTGACCCGTACGTCCGAACGCCAGGGCCGCGTCATCGACCACGATGGCGCCGGTTCCATGGAAGACAAGAAACGCCAAGGCTACTTCTAATTTCAGGGTTACTCCATGTCGCACCAATCTGATCTGATCAGCGAGGACATCCTCGCCTACCTGGCCCAGCACGAGCGCAAGGAACTGCTGCGCTTTTTGACCTGCGGCAACGTCGACGACGGCAAGAGCACCCTGATCGGGCGCCTGCTGCATGACTCGAAGATGATCTACGAGGACCACCTCGAGGCCATCACCCGTGATTCGAAAAAGGTCGGCACCACCGGCGAGGAAGTGGACCTGGCGCTGCTGGTCGACGGTCTGCAGGCCGAGCGCGAGCAGGGCATCACCATCGATGTCGCCTACCGCTACTTCTCCACCGCCAAGCGCAAGTTCATCATCGCCGACACCCCGGGCCACGAGCAGTACACCCGCAACATGGCCACCGGCGCCTCGACCTGCGACCTGGCGATCATCCTGGTCGATGCGCGCTATGGCGTGCAGACCCAGACCCGTCGCCATAGCTACATCGCCTCGTTGCTGGGCATCAAGCACATCGTCGTCGCGGTCAACAAGATGGACCTGAAGAACTTCGACGAGCAGGTCTTCGAATCGATCAAGGCCGACTACCTGAAGTTCGCCGAGGGCATCAACCTCAAGCCGTCGAGCCTGCATTTCGTGCCGATGTCGGCGCTCAAGGGCGACAACGTGGTCAACCGCAGCGAGCGTTCGCCGTGGTACACCGGCCCTGCGCTGATGGAAATCCTCGAAACCGTGGAAGTGGCGGCCGACCGCAACTTCACCGACCTACGCTTCCCGGTGCAGTACGTCAACCGTCCGAACCTGAACTTCCGCGGCTTTGCCGGCACCATCGCCAGCGGTGTCGTGCACAAGGGTGACGAAGTGGTCGTGCTGCCGTCGGGCAAGAGCAGCCGGGTCAAGTCCATCGTCACCTTCGAAGGTGAGCTGGAAAACGCAGGCCCAGGCCAGGCCGTGACCCTGACCATGGAAGACGAGATCGACATCTCCCGTGGCGACTTGCTGGTGCATGCCGACAACGTTCCGCCGGTCACCGACCAGTTCGACGCCATGCTGGTATGGATGTCCGAGGAGCCGATGCTCCCGGGCAAGAAGTACGACATCAAGCGCGCCACCAGCTATGTGCCGGGCTCGATCGCCAGCATCACCCACAAGGTCGATGTGAACACCCTGGAGCAGGGCGCTGCCAGTGCCCTGCAACTGAACGAGATCGGCCGCGTCAAGGTCAGCCTGGATGCCGCCATCGCCCTGGACGGCTACGACAGCAACCGCACCACCGGCGCGTTCATCGTCATTGATCGCCTGACCAACGGTACCGTCGGCGCCGGCATGATCATCGCCCCGCCAGTCCTGCCGCACGGCAGCACCGGCCATCATGGCAAGCTCGCCCACGTCTCCACCGAAGAGCGTGCCCTGCGCTTTGGCCAGCAGCCAGCCACCGTGCTGTTCAGCGGCCTCTCCGGCGCCGGCAAGAGCACCCTGGCCTATGCCGTGGAGCGCAAGCTGTTCGACATGGGCCGTGCGGTCTATGTGCTTGACGGTCAGAACCTGCGCCACGACCTGAACAAAGGCCTGCCACAGGACCGCGCCGGTCGTACCGAGAACTGGCGTCGCGCCGCCCACGTGGCGCGTCAGTTCAACGAAGCCGGCATGCTGACCCTGGCCGCCTTCGTGGCGCCGGATGCCGAAGGCCGCGAGCAGGCCAAGGCGCTGATCGGCAAGGAGCGTCTGGTCACTGTCTACGTTCAGGCCTCGCCGATCGCCTGCCGCGAACGCGACCCTCAAGGCCTGTACGCAGCTGGCGGCGACAACATCCCGGGCGAAAGCTTCCCGTACGATGTGCCGCTGGACGCGGACCTGGTGATCGATACCCAGACCACCAGCGTTGAAGAGGGCGTCAAGCAGGTGCTGGACGTGCTGCGTCAGCGCGGCGCGATCTGATCCGCTTGCCATAAACAGAAAACCCCGCTTCGGCGGGGTTTTTTGTTTATGGCACCTGACTAGTTGCGCAACAGACGCCGGGTCTGTTTTTCGGTCCTGATCATTTCCAGGTGCCGGTCATAATCGCTGTGTTGCGCGCACGCCGGGCTGTAGGAGGCTATGTCGGAGTTGAAGTGTTGATCTGGGTTGTCTGGCGCTAGGTAGGGGCCGCCGGTGCTACAGGCTGATAGGAGCAGGAGGCCGGTGAGCGCTGACGTTTCATAAGGGGCCTTGACTGGCCCAATTTTATGAAGCTCTGAAGCCGTCTTTGCCATTTGCCAAGCGCCACTCTTTGACAATTCGAACAATTTGCTCTGGCTTTCCTAATTCAGCCGTTTCTGGCCAGAAAATTAGATCAGTCCCCAGCGGGTGTTCGGTAATGTTTTCAAAATGATCCAGTAATGGGTCCAGTATTTCATCAGGGCTGGATCCGTTTGTCTCGAATATTAATTTTAAAAAGTCGAGGAACTCTGATTCAGTATAGTCAGAGATTTTGCTTTTCTCTTTCATGGCTGCTCTCCGTAATGAATTTGTAAGTGAGCTTTTGGGGTGACGACTCGAATATTGTCATGGTCGTAGACCGCACCGCCTGCTGAAACAGGAATGTGATGATGAAGTACAAAAGTAGACTGTGACTTGTGCCGATCAATACTTTGTACTTTTGGAGCTAGCCCTGATGCCATGCGCTTCAGGTTGGCTTCGGAGAACTGGGCGGAAAGTTGATTGTCTTGTGCCACCGCTTTCCAAATATCCTCTCGGAATTCTTTCATGTCTCGCACCGCTTTACCCGATAGCGCCTTTGAAATCTGCGATGGGATAGGCGCTCCTGAGCTACGCGCTTGATCTCCAAGCCAGACGCCGGAGGTGGGCAAGCCTTGCCCATAATGTTCCCCCGGGTCCAGACGAGGATCTTTGAATATCACCAGTATCGGTGGCAAACCCGAATCAGCCGGAAAGGTAACGATCAGCCGTTCTTGATCCAGCAGATCCAACGCAGGATAGCCCTGTTGCTCCGTCTTGACCGGATTCAAGCTGCTGCCGGTGTAGACGACAGTGCCGGGCGGGATGGGTGGCAGGCTGGTGGGGCTCCCATGTTCGCTACCTGGTGCGTTGGCGGGCGTCCAAGTAAGGATGCGCTGCGGGTTGTCCAGTGCCAGGCTGTAAACTTGGCGTTGGCTGTCGAACGTGGCGGCGCGAACAGGAACCGCCCGACCTCCGGGGGTGAGGTACAGATCTAGTTCGGCCCCGCTCCCGCTGCTTGCGATCAGATAAGGCAGGTCGATACTTTCCGATTTCAGAGCCAGGGCTGCTAAGTCTGGTCTGTCAGGTGTAGAAAGGTCTGTGAGAGGGACGCTGACCAGGTAGCGCCGTTCGCTGTTTCCCAATGTCGAAGGCCAAGCCAGAAACAGAGTGCCAACAAGGATGTTACCGACCACTGGCGCTGCAATGCGGGCCAAACCAGTCACGGCCTCCTGTATGGCGTTTTGCAGTGCAATGTAGGCTGTTTGTGGAATCGCGAAGGTGGCTGCACCGATAGGAAGCGCCAGCGGTAAGGAGACCGAAGCGCCTTCCAGCGCGATGAAACTGATCTCTTGGCGTTCAGCTTCAGCCCTCTGCTGAGCTTCTTTTGCTCTGCGTTCAGCCTCGGTTTTTTGGCGCGCGAGCTCTTCGGCTTTGCGCGCTGCGTCCGCTTTTTGCTGAGCCAACTCTTTGGCTTTGCGTTCAGCTTCTGCTTTTTTGCGAGCCGCTTCCTGCGCGTTGGCGGCGGTTCGCTGTTGCTCCACTCGTTTTGCACGGGCATTCAGTCCGGAAAATGCCGTCAGTGTGTCGTTCAGTATCCGAGCAGACTCCTTGTTGAGCAGTGACTTGTGATAGTCGAGCCAACGTGGCCCGACACCTTTGAGCTGTTGATGTTGGATCAGGCTATCAAGTGCTTCCAGCTCAGCGCTTGTCAGAGGGGCCTTAATGTTGGGATTGGCCTTGAGATAAGGGGTTATCGCTTTAGCCCTATTAGCAGCCAACGTCCGTAGTGCTTGTTCATAGTAGGCCAACGTTTGTACCGAGTTTTGTTGGCTTGCCTTCGGAGATGCCCTCAGTAAATCATTTTGTAAGAAGCCAGGGAGGGCCTGGAAATAAAATACTTGTTCGATCCGGATGGCGTCGGCTTTTTCATCGAGGGTTTTTATTGTTAGGGCGTAATCAAGTTGGGCAAGATTTTCAGTGGTTTCCAACGCTTTCGCTGCGGCATGAAGGTGCGGGTGGATGGCTTCGAATATTCGGTCAATTATTTTTCGCTCATGGGCGGATTGTAAAGAGGTTTCGTATCCCAAGAATGCCGCATCTAGTTTGTTTTTCTTCAGGAGCTTCGTGCCTTTGGAAATAAAATAGATTGGGGGTTTGTAGAAGATGTTGCTACCCCAGAATGAAAGCTCTCTTTCAAGGTGGGTGGTGTATTCGCTTCGTTTGCTGTGGATGAGTTCAAACAACCCACGCTGTTCGGCTTTGGCTTTAATGTAAGAAGTGGCGCCTTTTGAAATATGGCGAATTTTTGCTTCGTTGATTTCGATCTCTATTGTTTTGGAAAGCGCTTTGTAGCGAGGCGCCATTTTTTTATCGATATCAGCATTGATGCCTTTTAGTTCGTCAAATAATATAGTGTTCCAGCCAGGTATGATGTCATGACGCGGGCGTTGAGACCCTTGCCCCTCTCCCCTACGTGGGCCTTCGTTCAGTCCCCAGCCACCCGAGCCGCTTCCACCGCCACCTATGCCACCTGTAAATGGCTTGTCGCGATAAGCATTGATATAGAGGCCTTCATCTAGATAATAAGTGCTTCCGATTTTTTGTGGGGCCATGAGCCTCTCCAAGTTGAACGGTCATGGAGATTATTGAGAATTGGCTGAGAGGATTCTGTCGGGTATATAGCAGGGCTGTGAACGAAGGCGCGGTAAGCGCCGTAGGAGCACGTTGTAGGATTCATATGTACCTTCTAACTATGGAACTACACCCTGGGGAAAAATTTTCCATACGATGTGCCGCTGGACGCGGACCTGGTGATCGATACCCAGACCACCAGCGTTGAAGAGGGTGTCAAGCAGGTGCTGGATGTGCTGCGTCAGCGCGGCGCGATCTGATCCGCTTGCCATAAACAGAAAACCCCGCTTCGGCGGGGTTTTTTGTTTATGGCACCTGACTAGTTGCGTAACAGGCGCCGGGTCTGTTTTTCGGTCCTGATCATTTCCAGGTGCCGGTCATAATCGCTGCGTCGCGCGCACGCTGGGCTGTAGGAGGCCATGTCGCAGTTGAAGTGTTGGTCTGGGTTGTCTGGCCCGAGGTAGGGGCCGCCGGCGCTACAGGCTGATAGGAGCAGGAGGCCGGTGAGAAGTGATTGTTTCAAGAGGCCTAGTGCTGGGGTTGCTTGATCCATCGAAAGTACTCCTGATAGTCCATTTGCCGTTCGTGGCCATGCCGGAAAGGATCCATGTCGCATTTGAAATGAACCGCTTATCGGTCGGGGAAGAATATAGGCATTTGTTATTGCGTCCTGCTAGAAAGATTACTGATAGAACGGTCAGCTCTTTAATGGTTGAGTAGGGTAAGCCGCTCATTGATTATTCTTTTGTGGGGGTGACGTGTTTTGGATTTCTAAGTCTGACAAGTAAGCCTGGTAAAATCTGGATTGTATGTTGTGCGACACCTCGGCTGCGGCTGTAGGGAGAGTCTGATGACTATAGGGGGAGGGTTTCCGGTTCGCTTAGGCTTTGCACGACTTGTAATTATTGTGGGGCTAGTTTTGGTAGGCCGGCTTTACCAAGCCCTTTCAGCTCAATAATTAAAGGTGGTGTAATGGGGAAGTATTCAAAAGTGAAGGTTGCACGATTCAGCGGGTCTGGAGGTACCGTCCTTCCTCCCAACCAATCTATGCATGCGGGCGATTTCATAAAATCTCCTAATGGGCGCTATGCGCTGCGTCTTCGCCCTGATGGAAACTTAGTGCTTGAAGATCGTGGCGCTGTAATCTGGGTGGCTAACGAGAAACAACCGCACAGCGAAACTTTCAAGTTGAGAAAGCGGGAAACACTTCACTTCATTATCCAGAATTCTGGCTTTCTCTATGATCCATCCCGTGGTCGGGTATGGTCCGCTCAAGCTACAGAGACTCGAGACAAGTCCTATTGGCGTCATAATCACCTAGGGGTAACCGATACAGGTAATCTGGAAATTTATGATGGAAGGAATGGAGAGATTAGATGGGCGCGCTCAGGATTTTTGCCAGGCCGCCTTCGGCGTAGGGAAAAGATATGGCCGCACTCTGACCTGCCTGAGCTTCCTCCGCTATTCCAAGTAAAGCATGATTATCCCTAGCTTTAGGGGTGGCCGAATATAAGTAGCTCCAAGTTTAATCTCCTGGGTCTGGTGACATGGCTTGGAGCTGTCGGCTGACTGTGGGTAAGAATGTATAATGGACTTAGCGTTGCGGCTTTTGAATCAGTTTGTAATGCTCTTGATAATCTATTCTTCTTTCGCAACCTTGCCGATAGGGGTCCATGTCACATTTGAATTTTATGTCCTGTCTATCAGGTATCCACATCCAGTCGTTGCCGCACCCGGAAAGAAAAAACATGATCATAAGGTTGAGTCGTTTCATGGTGTGCTCGCGCATCTAGGGGGACATTATTTTTCACCATGAACCCTGTTGCGGGATACTTCGCTTTTTCACAGGTTCAAGTAGGAAGCTCCCCTCGTTAGTGGGGGACGGGTCTTACATGGAGCGTTGCGCTCTATGGATTTCAGCGATCATTAGGAGGGCGGGTACGTGCTTTCATGGGGTGTAGATGAATCGACCGGATGAAAACAAGCGCAAGTTGGTTTTTGTGGTGTCGGGTGGAGTCGCTGGGTATGAAGGTTGTCAGCTGTTTCATATGTGTTTTTCCGACACCGGAATCACTCGGCGTTCCTTCACCGCCTTGTACGAAAAGCTCGAATAGATCTCTTTAACGCCCGGCAAACGCTGCAACACCTCCCGGGTAAATTCCCCGAAGGATTCCAGGTCCCGCGCGAGGATCTCCAGCAAGAAATCGTAGCGTCCGGAAATGTTGTGGCAGGCGACGATCTCGGGAATCTCCAGCAGCTTCCTTTCGAAGGCCAGGGCCATTTCCTTGGTGTGCGAGTCCATCATGATGCTCACGAAGGCGGTCACGCCGAAGCCCAGCGACTTGGGCGAGAGGATGGCTTGATAGCCGGTGATGTAGCCGTTGTCCTCCAGCAGCTTGACGCGCCGCCAGCAGGGCGAGGTGGTCAGGGAAACCTGGTCGGCGAGCTCGGCGACGGTGAGGCGGGCGTTGTCCTGCAAGGCCGCGAGCAGGGCGCGGTCGGTGCGGTCGAGGGTCGAAGGCATGATTTGCCCTCCTGGTGTGCTGTTTGTTGTTTTTATGCCAAAAGATATGCGAATGCGTGGGCGATTTTGGAAAATTACCCGCGACCCGGTGGCATAAGCTTATAACAAACCATCAGAGGCTGTTGCCATGCGCGACTCCAATAACAACACCGGTTTTTCCACACGGGCCATCCATCATGGCTATGACCCGCTTTCCCACGGCGGCGCGCTGGTGCCGCCGGTGTATCAGACCGCCACCTATGCCTTCCCGACTGTCGAGTACGGCGCCGCCTGTTTTGCAGGTGAGGAGAGTGGGCATTTCTACAGCCGCATTTCCAACCCGACCCTGGCCTTGCTCGAACAACGCATGGCATCGCTCGAAGGTGGCGAAGCAGGACTGGCGTTGGCTTCGGGCATGGGCGCCATCACCTCGACGCTATGGACGCTGCTACGACCGGGCGATGAACTGATCGTCGGGCGTACCCTGTATGGCTGCACCTTCGCCTACCTGCACCATGGTATCGGCGAGTTCGGGGTCAAGATCCTGCACGTTGACCTCAACGACGAAAAAGCGCTGAAGGCGGCCATCACGCCAAAAACCCGGATGATCTACTTCGAAAGCCCGGCCAACCCGAACATGCATCTGGTCGATATCGCGGCCGTCGCGCAGGCGGTGCGCGGTCGCGACATCCACATCGTGGTGGACAATACTTATTGCACACCCTACCTGCAGCGCCCGCTGGAGCTGGGGGCCGACTTGGTGGTGCACTCGGCCACCAAGTACCTGAGTGGTCATGGCGATATCACCGCGGGTTTGGTGGTCGGGCGCAAGGCGTTGATCGACCGGATCCGCCTGGAAGGCCTCAAGGACATGACCGGGGCGGTGCTCTCGCCTCACGACGCCTCGCTGCTGATGCGCGGTATGAAGACCCTGGCCCTGCGCATGGAGCGCCACTGCAGCAACGCCCAGCAGTTGGCCGAGTACCTGGCGCGCCAGCCCCAGGTGGAGTTGATTCACTATCCGGGCCTGCCGGGCTTTGCCCAGCATGCGCTGGCCCAGCGGCAGATGCGCCTGCCGGGCGGGATGATCGCGTTCGAGCTCAAGGGCGGGATCGAGGCGGGGCGGCGGTTCATGAATGCCCTGCAGTTGTTCAGTCGGGCGGTGAGCTTGGGCGATGCCGAGTCGCTGGCCCAACATCCGGCGAGCATGACCCATTCGAGCTATACGCCGCAGGAGCGTGCTCACCATGGCATCTCTGAAGGCCTGGTGCGGCTGTCGGTGGGGTTGGAAGACATCGATGACCTGATGGCCGATATCGCCCAGGCATTGAAGGCCTGCGCCTGAAACCGCGCTAAGCGCTGTGTGAGCGGGTTTACCCGCGAATCGTGTCCGGAAACCGAAGGATAAGCCCGATGGTGGCGATGATGAATCCGAACGAGCCATTGACGGCCCAGGATACCGACCTGGACAGCGACCCGGCTGAAACCCGTGAATGGTGCGAAGCGCTCGAGTCTACCCTGGCCCATTGCGGCCCGGCGCGGGCGCGCTATCTGGTGCAGCGCTTGCAAAGCCATGCCCTGGAATTGGGTCTGGCGCGCGATACCTTGCCGTTCTCTGCCTACCGCAACACTTTGTCGGTAGAGCAGCAAGGCGCCTATCCGGGTGACCTGGAAATGGACGAGCGCATCACTGGCATCCTGCGTTGGAACGCCCTGGCCATGGTGGTGCGGGCCAATCATGCCTATGGCGATCTGGGTGGGCATATCGCCAGTTATGCCTCGGCGGCGGAGATCTTCGAGGTGGGCTTCCAGCACTTTTTCCGGGGCGAGAGCGGTGGCGAACGACGCACGGCAGACCTGGTGTTCTTCCAGCCACATTCCGCCCCGGGTATCTATGCCCGGGCATTTCTCGAAGGGCGTTTGAGCGAGGCGCAACTGGCCAGCTATCGCCAGGAAGTCGCCGGCAATGGCCTGTGCTCTTATCCACATCCTTGGCTGATGCCCGACTTCTGGCAGTTTCCGACCGGATCCATGGGGATCGGCCCGCTCAACGCCATCTACCAGGCGCGTTTCATGCGCTATCTGCAGCATCGGGGTTTGCTCGAGACTGAGTCACGGCATGTCTGGGGCGTGTTCGGTGATGGCGAAATGGACGAGCCGGAGTCCACCGCCGGCCTGACCCTGGCGGCGCGCGAAGGCTTGGACAACCTGACGTTCATCGTCAACTGCAACCTGCAGCGCCTGGATGGCCCGGTGCGCGGCAATGGGCAGATCATCCAGGAACTGGAGGCGCTGTTCAGCGGCGCCGGTTGGAACGTGATCAAGGTGCTCTGGGGCTCGGAGTGGGATGCTCTGTTCGCCCGCGACCACGAACATGTGTTGCTGCGTCAGCTGGCAGCGACGCCCGATGGCCAGTTCCAGACCCTTGGCGCCAACGACGGCACCTACAACCTGGAGCATTTCTTCAACCAGCACCCAGCACTGCAACAGCTGGTGGCACACATGAGCTCCGACGAGATCAACGCCCTCAAGCGTGGCGGTCATGATTTTCGCAAGCTATACGCCGCCTATGCCGCGGCCAAGGCATGCAAGGGCCGGCCGACGGTGATCCTGGCCAAGACCAAGAAGGGCTATGGCATGAGCAGCGCCGGCGAGTCGCGGATGACTGCGCACCAGGCCAAGAAGCTCGATGTGCAGGCGCTGCTGGCATTTCGGGATCGCTTCCATCTGCCCCTGTCGGACGAAGCCGTGGAGCAACTGCGCTTCTACCGGCCTGACGAGGACAGCCCGGAGATGCGTTACCTGCGCAAGCAGCGGGCTGCGTTGGGCGGGCCGTTGCCGATGCGGCGCAGCGACTGTCCTCGCCTGCCGTTGCCGGATCTTGAAACCTTCGGTGGTTTTGCCCTGCACGCTGCGGGCAAGGAAATGTCCACCACCATGGCCGCCGTGCGCCTGCTTGGCCATTGGTTGAAGGCGCCGGAGCTGGGCCCGCGGGTGGTACCGATCGTCGCCGATGAGGCGCGTACATTCGGTATGGCCAGTTTGTTCAGACAGATCGGTATCTATTCGTCCTGCGGGCAGCGTTACGAGCCTGAGGATGCCGGGTCTTTGCTCACCTACAAAGAGGCGCGTGACGGCCAGTTGCTCGAAGAGGGCATCACCGAGGCGGGGGCGATTTCTTCTTGGGTGGCGGCGGCCACGTCCTACGCGGTGCACGGCGAGCCTATGTTGCCGGTGTACATCTATTACTCGATGTTCGGGTTCCAGCGGGTCGGCGACCTGATCTGGGCCGCCGCCGACCAGCGCGCCCGTGGCCTGTTGCTGGGGGCCACGGCCGGGCGCACCACCTTGGGTGGCGAAGGATTGCAGCACCAGGACGGCTCCAGCCTGGTGATGGCGGCCTTGGTGCCCAACTGCCGGGCCTGGGACCCATGCTTTGCCGGCGAGCTGGCAGTGATTCTCGATCATGCGGCCCGGCGCATGCTGGTGGAGCAGTGCGACGAATTCCACTACGTGGCGGTGATGAACGAAAACTATCCACAGCCCTCGTTGCCCGAGGCGGTGCGCGGCGATGTGCTGCGCGGCATGTACCGTTTCGCCAGGCAGCAGGCCCTGCAGCCACGTGCCAAGGTGCGTCTGCTGGGCTCGGGTGCGATTCTGCGCGAGGTGATTGCCGCCAGTGAGCTGCTCGCCACCGAATGGCAGGTGGACAGCGATGTCTTCAGTGTCACCAGTTTCAGCGAACTGGCACGCGAGGCACGGGAAGCGCAGCGAGCGGCGACCCAAGGGCGAGGCGGGGTCAGCTACGTGAGCCTGTGCCTGGCGGGTGATGACCCGGTGGTTGCCGCCACAGACTATGCCCGTGCCTGGCCGCAGTTGATCGCCGAATACGTACAGGCACCTTACATGACCTTGGGCACCGATGGCTTCGGGCGCAGCGATACACGTCAGCAGCTGCGGCGGTTCTTCGAGGTGGATCGGTACAGTGTGGTGATGGCGGCGCTGTACAGCCTGGTCAGGCAGGGGCGGTTGGGCGAGCAGGTGTTGGAGCAGGCGAGGGATCGGTACGAAGCCGCCGGTGGTGTGGCCCCTTGGTGTCGATGAGCGGCAGCCTGGCAAGGGCTTGTGGTTGAAGGCAAGCCCATTTCATCCTCGGGCTGCTTTGCAGCTCATCGCAGGCTTCGCCAGCTCCTACGGGCTTTGCTAGGACGTTGCTTACAAGCACCCACAAAAAAGGCCTCTTGCGAGGCCTTTTTCATGTTCAGCGCTTGAGGCCGTAGCTCTCATCGAGCATGCCCGGCGAGTTCGGCGCCTTGGGCGCGTAGTCGCGAGGCACTTCGGCGGTGTCCTTCGGCGGAGTCAGGCGATCACGCGGGCCCTGGGCCGCTTCGGAGTGCAGGGCGGCCAGCAGGCGCTGGCGGGTCACGTCGTCGAGGGCCAGACGGTTGGCGCCGTCGGCCAAGTGATCCTGGACGTCCTGGTAGCTCTGGGTCAGTTTCTTGACCAGCGCTGCTGTGCTGTTGAAGTGGGTGACCACTTCGTTCTGGTAGCTATCGAAGCGCTGCTGGATGTCATCCAACTGACGCTGGGTGCTGCTGGGCGCTGCGTTGGGCAGCAGACGGGCGACGACGAAGCCCACCACCACGCCGACGACGAGGGCCAGGGTCGGCAACAACCAAACAAGGAGCGAGAGTTCCACGAGTCCTTCCTCTATAAACGGCTTTGCTTTACGTTAACGGCTCAGACCTGCGCTGTATACCGCGAGCGATCGCAAATCAGAACAGAATTCTTCAGCTAGACGAGTCGACCTTCACCGAGGTCACGGAGTAGTGCCTTGCTTATCCGCGAAACCCCCTTGTTCATTGATGGCCCAAGCGGCCAGCTGGAAGCCTTGTACCTGGATGTGGCCGACGCCCGCGGTGCGGTGCTGATCTGCCATCCCAACCCGGTCCAGGGTGGCACCATGCTCAACAAGGTGGTCTCGACCCTGCAGCGCACCGCCCGTGATGCAGGCTACATCACCTTGCGTTTCAACTACCGCGGCGTTGGGCAGAGTGCGGGCAGTCATGACATGGGGGCCGGCGAAGTCGACGATGCCGAGGCGGCCGCGGCCTGGCTGCGGGCCAAGCACCCTGAGCTGCCGCTGGTGCTGATGGGCTTCTCCTTCGGCGGATTTGTCGCGGCCAGCCTGGCCGGACGTCTGGAAGCCGACGATGTGGCGTTGCAGCATCTGTTCATGATCGCCCCGGCGGTGATGCGCTTGAGCGAGCAGTTCCCGCTGGCCCAGCGTTGCCCGCTGACCGTGGTGCAGCCGGACACCGATGAAGTCGTCGATCCTCAGCTGGTCTACGACTGGTCCGACAACCTGCAGCGCCCCCATGAGCTGCTGAAAGTGGCAGAATGCGGACACTTTTTCCATGGCAAGCTGACCGATCTGAAGGATCTGGTGCTGCCGCGTCTTTCGAACTGAGCCAAGCCTGATCAAGCGAACACCCATGACTACGCGTATTCTCACCGGTATCACCACCACCGGCACCCCGCACCTGGGCAACTACGCCGGTGCCATCCGCCCAGCGATCGTCGCCAGCCAACAGCCCGGTGCCGATTCGTTCTATTTCCTGGCCGACTACCACGCCCTGATCAAATGTGACGATCCGCTGCGCATCCAGCGTTCGCGTCTGGAAATCGCCGCCACCTGGCTGGCCGGTGGCCTGGACCCGGACAAGGTCACCTTCTATCGCCAGTCCGACATCCCAGAGATTCCCGAGCTGACCTGGCTGTTGACCTGCGTCGCCGCCAAGGGCCTGCTCAACCGCGCCCATGCCTACAAGGCCTCGGTGGACAAGAACGTCGAAGCCGGCGAAGACCCGGATGCCGGCGTGACCATGGGCCTGTTCAGCTACCCCGTGCTGATGGCCGCGGACATCCTGATGTTCAACGCCCACAAGGTGCCGGTCGGTCGTGACCAGATCCAGCACGTGGAGATGGCCCGAGACATCGGCCAGCGCTTCAACCACCTGTTCGGCCAGGGCAAGGACTTCTTCACCCTGCCGGAGGCGGTGATCGAGGAAACCGTGGCGACGCTGCCGGGCCTGGACGGTCGCAAGATGTCCAAGAGCTACGACAACACCATCCCGCTGTTCACCAGCGCCAAGGACATGAAGGACGCGATTTCGCGCATCGTCACCGACTCGCGCGCGCCGGGCGAGCCGAAGGATGCGGACAACTCGCACCTGTTCACCCTGTTCCAGGCCTTTGCCACCCCCGCGCAGGCGGCCGAATTCCGCGAAGAACTGCTGCAGGGCATCGGTTGGGGGGAGGCCAAGCAGCGCCTGTTCCAACTGCTCGACGGCCAGTTGGCCGAAAAGCGCGAACACTATCATCAGTTGATCTCGCGCCCCTCTGATCTGGAAGACATTCTCCTGGCCGGTGCGGCCAAGGCCCGCAAGATCGCCACGCCGTTCCTCGAGCAACTGCGCGAGGCGGTGGGACTGCGTTCGTTCCGCACCAGCGTCCAGGCCAGCACCGAAGTGAAGAAGAAAGCCGCCAAGACTGCGCGCTTTGTCAGCTTCCGCGACGACGATGGCAGCTTCCGCTTCCGTCTGCTGGCCGCCGATGGCGAACAACTGTTGCTTTCGCGCAGCTTCACTGACGGCAAGAGCGCGGGTGCTGTGAGCAAGCAGTTGCAGCAGGGCGGTGAGACCGATGTACGCGTCGACGGCCTGGGCTTCTCGCTCTGGCTGAACGGTGAGCAGGTGGCCGACGGGCCGCAGTTCCAGACCAGCGAGGCCCGTGATGCGGCCATCGAGAGTCTGCGCGTGGCATTGCAGCCTCAAGACTGAGCCCTAGGGCACCGGCTGTTCGTCGGTGTTCGCGGATGAATTCGTTCCCACAGTACAGCGGTGTCAATGAGGGCACTGCTGAACCTGTAGCAGCGGGTTTACCCGCGAAAGGGCCGGAACAGACAAGCCGGGTTGGGGCTTGCGTACCGGTAGCGTACGGCCCTGCGGCGCGATGGCCGTATGTATGATTGCCATTAAGCGGGCCTGTCGCTACAGTGACGGCCCGTTTTTTGTTGCCTCGCTAACGAATCATGACGCCCCTCGAACGATATCAAGCAGATCTGAAACGTCCCGACTTCTTCCATGATGCGGCGCAGGAAACTGCGGTGCGTCACCTGCAGCGCCTGTACGACGACCTGTTGGCGGCGCAGAACAACAAGCCGGGCGTGTTCGGCAAGCTGTTCGGCAGGAAGGAGCAGGCACCGGTCAAGGGCTTGTATTTCTGGGGTGGCGTGGGACGCGGCAAGACCTATCTGGTCGACACCTTCTTCGAGGCGCTGCCGTTCAAGCAGAAGATGCGCACGCACTTCCACCGCTTCATGAAGCGTGTACATGAAGAGATGAAGACCCTCAAGGGGGAGAAGAACCCGCTCACCATCATCGCCAAGCGCTTCTCTGAAGAAGCCAAGGTGATCTGCTTCGACGAGTTCTTCGTGTCCGACATCACCGACGCCATGATCCTCGGCACGTTGATGGAAGAGCTGTTCAAGAATGGCGTGACCCTGGTGGCGACGTCGAACATCGTCCCCGACGGCCTGTACAAGGATGGCCTGCAACGCGCGCGCTTCCTGCCTGCTATCGCGCTGATCAAGCAGAACACCGAAGTGGTCAACGTCGACAGCGGGGTCGACTACCGCCTGCGTCACCTGGAGCAGGCCGAGCTTTACCACTTCCCGCTCGACGATGCAGCCCATGAAAGCCTGCGCCAGAGCTTCCGCGCCTTGACGCCCGAGTGCACCCAGGCGGTGGAAAACGACGTGCTGGTGATCGAGAACCGCGAGATCCAAGCCATCCGCACCTGCGATGACGTCGCCTGGTTCGACTTCCGCGCCCTGTGCGACGGCCCGCGCAGCCAGAACGACTACATCGAACTGGGCAAGATCTTCCATGCCGTGTTGCTGAGTAATGTCGAGCAGATGGGCGTGACCACCGACGACATCGCCCGCCGCTTCATCAACATGGTGGATGAGTTCTACGATCGCAACGTCAAGTTGATCATCTCCGCCGAAGTCGAACTCAAGGACCTGTACACCGGTGGCCGCCTGAGCTTCGAATTCCAGCGCACGCTCAGCCGTCTGCTGGAGATGCAGTCCCACGAGTTCCTGGCGCGGGCTCACAAGCCTTGAGGGGTTGGCAAGCTAGAAGCTAGAAGCTTGAAGCTACAAGAAAAGCCAGAGCAGTTCGCCAGCTGCTCTGGCTTTTGCTTTTTCTTGTGGCTTGCCGCTAGAAGCTTGCCGCTCAAGAAAGCCCTCAGGCCTCCTGCACGAACTGCTGCCGATACTGATTCGGGGACAGTTCGGTGTGCTGGCGGAACAGTCTGGCGAAGAAGCTGGCGTCGTCGTAACCCACTTCATAGCTGATGGTCTTGATGCTCTTGCGCGTACTCGACAAGAGCCCCTTGGCCGTCTCGATACGCAGGCGTTGGAGGTAGTGCAGGGGTTTGTCGCCGGTGGCGCTCTGGAAACGGCGCATGAAGTTGCGGATGCTCATGCCGTGGTTGCGCGCCACGTCCTCGAAGCGGAACTTGTCGGCGAAGTGCTCCTCCAGCCAGTGCTGGATCTGCAGGATGATCAGGTCCTGGTGCAGCTTCTGCCCGCCAAAGCCCATGCGCCCCGGTGTATAGCTGCGCTGGACTTCGTAGAGGATGTCTCGGGCCACGGCGCGGGCGACGTTGGGGCCGCAGAAACGCTCGATCAGGTAGATGTACAGGTCGCACGCCGACGTGGTGCCACCAGCGCAATACAGGTTGTCGGCGTCGGTCAGGTGCTTATCCTGGTTCAGCCGGACATTGGGGAAGCGCTCGGCGAAGCTGTTGAAGAAGCGCCAGTAGGTGGTCGCCTCCTTGCCATCGAGCAGGCCTGCCTCGGCCAGCCAGAACACACCGCTGGCCTCGCCGCACAGCACCGCACCGCGGGCATGCTGCTCGCGTAGCCAGGGCAGGACCTGGGGGTAGCGCTGTTGCAGGTTGTCGAAGTCTTCCCAGAACGCTGGGAGGATGATCACGTCGGCATCGACCAGGCCGCTGTCGACCGGTACCTGCACATTGCTGAAACTGTCAACGGGCTCGCCGTCCGGGCTCACCAGGCAGATCTCGAACATCGGTTGCAGCCCCAGGCCCAGCTGCTTGCTGTAGCGCAGGCTGGCCAGGTGGAAGAAATCCTTGGCCTGCATCAGTGTCGAGGCGAACACCTTGTCAATGGCCAGGATGCTGACGCGCCGCAGCGACGCGGAGGGTTGGGTAAACATCATTGTCATTGTTCTTATAGGGTAGAGTGGTCAATCACCGGCTGGATCGTCTTATTTTTTCTCTTGAGCTGCAAGCTTCTTCAAGTGGCAAGCTGCAAGCTGCAAGAAAAAGCCAGAGCAGTCCGCGGGCTGCTTTTGCTTGCCGCTTGAAGCTTGTAGCTTGCCACTTGCCGCAGCACTCAAGGCGCCGGGTTGGGCTGGTCCTGATGGATCGCCTCGATGGCCGCGAGCAATTCGTCGCTGAGGGTCAAGGCCTGGCTGTCCAGGTTGCTTTGCAGTTGCTCAACGCTGGTAGCGCCAATGATGTTGCTGGTCACGAACGGCTGACGGGTGACGAAGGCCAGGGCCATCTGGGCCGGATCCAGGCCATGCTGGCGGGCCAGCTGCACGTAGCGGCTACAGGCGGACACAGTCTGCGGATTGGAGTAGCGGGAGAAGCGGCTGAACAGCGTAAGGCGTGCTTGTGCCGGCCGTGCGCCGTCCTCGTACTTGCCCGAGAGCATGCCGAAAGCCAGAGGCGAGTAGGCCAGCAAGCCGCACTGCTCACGGATCGCTACTTCCGCCAGGCCTACCTCGAAGCTGCGGTTGAGCAGGTTGTAGGGGTTCTGGATCGACACGGCCCGCGGCCAGCCGCGGGTCTCGGCCAGGTGCAGGAACTTCATGGTGCCCCATGGTGTTTCGTTGGACAGGCCGATGTGGCGGATCTTGCCGGCGCGCACCTGATCATCGAGCACTTCGAGGGTTTCTTCCAGTGGCGTGAACAGGTCGTGAGGCAGGTGCTGGTAGCCCAGCTTGCCGAAGAAATTGGTGCTGCGCTCGGGCCAATGCAACTGGTACAGGTCGATGCGATCGGTGTGCAGGCGCTGCAGGCTGTCGTCCAGCGCAGCGACGATGTGCTGGCGGTTGTGCTTGAGCTGGCCGTCGCGGATATGGCTGATGCCGTTACCCGGACCTGCGACCTTGCTCGCGAGGATCCAGTCGTCACGATCGCCATGGCGGCGGAACCAGTTGCCGATGATACGCTCGGTGGCGGCGTAGGTTTCGGGCCGTGGCGGCACCGGGTACATCTCCGCAGTGTCGATGAAGTTGACTCCGCTGGCCTTGGCCAGTGCGATCTGGGCGAAGGCCTGGGCCTCATCGTTCTGTTCGCCCCAGGTCATGGTGCCCAGGCACAGGGCGCTGACATTGAGGTCGGTTCGGCCGAGTTGGCGATATTCCATGGGGCATCGTCTCCTGCAAATCGAACCATCAAATCAGGTTGAATTTTTTTCTGCAATCTGGATAATTCGGCACCTCTCCGTGTGGCGGAAGTGATGCACCACCATGCAGGAGGAACCCTTGTCGAACATTGGACGCGCCGACCCGAGCCCCCAATAGCGTCCGTGTGCGGCTGCGCGCTTGCCCTTGGCAAGCTGTGCACTATCCAGTAAGATTCGCCGTCTATTTTTCGCTGGGCGGCCTCTGAGGCTTTAGAGAATGAAAACTTTTACTGCTAAACCGGAAACAGTAAAGCGCGACTGGTACGTAGTTGACGCCGCTGGTCAGACCCTGGGTCGTCTGGCTACCGAAATCGCTCGTCGTCTGCGTGGCAAGCACAAGCCAGAATACACCCCTCACGTTGACACCGGCGACTACATCGTCGTCATCAACGCCGAGCAGGTACGTGTCACTGGTGCCAAAACTTCGGACAAGATGTACTACTCCCACTCCGGTTTCCCAGGTGGCATCAAGGAAATCAGCTTCGAGAAGCTGATCGACAAAGCCCCTGAGCGTGTCATCGAGACCGCGGTCAAAGGCATGCTGCCGAAGAACCCGCTGGGTCGCGACATGTACCGCAAGCTGAAAGTGTACGCGGGTGCTGCTCACCCACACACTGCTCAGCAGCCTCAAGAACTGAAGATCTAACGGGATAGTTCATTATGTCGGCGACTCAAAATTACGGCACTGGCCGTCGCAAGACCGCAACCGCTCGCGTTTTCCTGCGTCCGGGCACTGGTAACATCTCCATCAACAACCGTTCTCTGGACGTGTTCTTCGGTCGCGAAACCGCTCGCATGGTTGTTCGCCAGCCGCTGGAACTGACCGAGACCGTTGAGAAGTTCGACATCTACGTCACCGTTTCCGGTGGTGGTGTCAGCGGTCAAGCCGGTGCGATCCGTCACGGTATCACCCGCGCTCTGATGGACTACGACGAATCCCTGCGTGGCGCTCTGCGTCGTGCTGGTTACGTCACCCGCGACGCTCGTGAAGTCGAGCGTAAGAAAGTGGGTCTGCGTAAAGCGCGTAAGCGTCCTCAGTACTCCAAGCGTTAATACCGCTTCGGCAGTCGAAAAAAAGCCCGGTTCCGTTTATGGAGCCGGGCTTTTTTTATGTCTTGAACTAACCTGTCAGCATGTCAGTGACAAGTTGCCGCATAGACGCAGATCAAGCAAAGCGAGGGTTGCAGCCCGCCTGGGGGGTAATCACCTTGTCAGTGTGTGGACTTGTTCCTTACCATTGCGGCCAACTTTAAGTGCCACAGACACAACTAAGTAGATGCCTGATCCAACAGGCCAAAGCAGCTGATGGGAGAGGACTGAATGAGCAATGACGGCGTCAACGCAGGCCGGCGCCGCTTCCTCGTAGCCGCCACATCCGTGGTAGGCGCAGCGGGGGCAGTGGGGGCTGCGGTACCGTTCGTGGGGTCATGGTTCCCCAGTGCCAAGGCGAAAGCCGCCGGCGCACCGGTGAAGGTCAATATCGCCAAGGTCGAACCAGGTCAGCAGATGGTGGCTGAATGGCGGGGGCAACCTGTGTTCATTGTGCGACGAACTGAGGAGATCCTCGGGAATCTCAAGAAAATCACCGGGGAATTGTCCGACCCCGAATCCAAGGCTTCGGTGCAGCCGACCTATGTCGACCCGCAAAATCGCTCTATCAAGCCCGAAATCCTCGTCCTTGTTGGCCTGTGCACCCACCTGGGTTGTTCGCCGACCTTCCGTCCAGAGGTCGCGCCCGCCGACCTGGGGCCGAAATGGGTCGGGGGCTACTTCTGCCCTTGCCACGGTTCGCACTATGACCTGGCTGGTCGCGTCTACAAATCGCAACCGGCACCTCTCAACCTGCCAGTGCCTCCGCACTCGTATGAGTCGGACGACATCATTGTCATCGGCATCGATCAGGAGAAGGCATGATGAGCAAGTTCATGGACTGGATTGATGCTCGCTTCCCCGCCACCAAGATGTGGGAAGACCACCTGAGCAAGTATTACGCGCCCAAGAACTTCAACTTCTTGTACTTCTTCGGCTCCCTGGCGCTGCTGGTGCTGGTCAACCAGATCGTTACCGGTGTGTGGTTGACCATGAGCTTCACCCCCTCGGCGGAAGAGGCATTTGCCTCGGTCGAGTACATCATGCGTGACGTCGAATATGGCTGGATCCTGCGCTATCTGCACTCGACCGGCGCCTCGGCGTTCTTCATCGTGGTGTACCTGCACATGTTCCGCGGCCTGCTCTACGGCTCCTACCAGAAGCCGCGTGAGCTGGTCTGGCTGTTCGGCATGCTGATCTACCTGGCGCTGATGGCCGAGGCGTTCATGGGCTACCTGCTGCCATGGGGGCAGATGTCGTACTGGGGCGCCCAGGTGATCATCTCGCTGTTTGGTGCCATTCCGGTGATCGGGGGGGACCTGACCCAGTGGATCCGTGGCGACTACCTGATTTCAGGTATTACCCTGAACCGCTTCTTCGCTCTGCACGTGGTGGCCCTGCCGATCGTGATCCTGGGGCTGGTGGTGTTGCACATCCTCGCTCTGCACGAAGTGGGTTCGAACAACCCGGATGGCGTCGACATCAAGAAGAAAAAGGATGAAAACGGCATTCCGCTCGACGGTATCCCGTTCCACCCTTACTACACCGTCAAGGATATCGTCGGCGTGGTGGTGTTCCTGTTCGTGTTCTGCGCGGTGGTGTTCTTCTTCCCTGAAATGGGCGGATACTTCCTGGAAAAACCGAACTTCGAGCAGGCCAACGCCTTCAAGACCCCTGAACACATCGCGCCCGTCTGGTACTTCACCCCGTTCTACGCGATCTTGCGTGCGGTTCCTGACAAATTGTTCGGCGTAATCGCCATGGGGGCTGCCATTGCCGTGCTGTTCGTGTTGCCCTGGCTTGACCGCAGTCCTGTGCGCTCGATGCGTTACAAGGGCTGGCTGAGCAAAGTGTTCCTGCTGGTGTTCTGCATTGCCTTCGTGATTCTCGGTGTCCTGGGTGTACTGGCGCCTACGCCGGGTCGGACCTTGCTGTCTCAGGTCTGCACCGTGCTGTATTTCGCCTACTTCCTGC
Source organism: Pseudomonas sp. PKS (assembly GCF_051913525.1). Lineage (NCBI taxonomy): Bacteria > Pseudomonadati > Pseudomonadota > Gammaproteobacteria > Pseudomonadales > Pseudomonadaceae > Pseudomonas > Pseudomonas sp. PKS. The sequence continues at coordinate 113,332 of NZ_JBEGDO010000008.1, forward strand.
TGATGCCGTTCTACACAAGGCTCGAGAAGACCAAACCGGTTCCGGAAAGGGTGACTGGCTGATGAAAAAGCTAATTGCAGTACTGTTCCTGGCAATGATGCCCGCCTTGTCCTTCGCCGCCAGCGAGCATGGCCCGGCGCTGGATAAGGTCGATATCGACCTGACCGACAAAGCTGCCATGCAGGACGGCGCGCGTACCTTCGCCAACTATTGCATGGGTTGCCACAGTGCCAAGTTCCAGCGCTATGAGCGCGTGGCCGATGACCTGGGCATTCCGCACGAGCTGATGCTTGAGAAGCTGGTGTTCACCGGTGCCAAGATCGGCGATCACATGAAGATCGGCATGCAGCCAAGCGATGCCAAGACCTGGTTCGGTGCGGCACCGCCCGACCTGACCCTGGTCGCTCGTGTGCGCGGCACCGACTGGCTGTACACCTATCTGCGCAGCTTCTATGAGGACAAGTCGCGTCCTTATGGGGTGAATAACAAGGTGTTCCCGAACGTGGGCATGCCCAACGTCCTGGTTGGCCTGCAGGGTAACCAGGTGATCGGCTGCAAGCAGGTGCAGATGGTGGTCGACGGCAAGAAGCAGTTTGATCCGCTGACCGGTAGCCCGTTGACCCATGAGGCCTGTGACCAGCTGACCATCGAGCCGAAATCCGGTACCCTGACGTCCGAGCAGTTCGACGAGAAGGTCAAGAACCTGGTGACCTTCCTGGCCTATTCGGCCAACCCGGTCAAACTGGAAAGCCAGCGCATCGGTACCTATGTGTTGCTGTACCTGGCTTTCTTCTTCGTATTCGCCTATTTGCTCAAGCGCGAGTACTGGAAGGACGTGCACTGATCACGCAGTAGTTTCTGGTAGTTGAACGCGCCCTGGGGTGCTCCATCGCTGATGCGGTGGAGCCCTCCAGGGCGCGTTTGCATTTAGAGTTTCACAAAGCATCCCCATGCGAGGAGGCGCTACATGGGCGCAACCAACCGGTTAGCCTGCTATTCCGATCCCGCTGATCATTATTCTCACCGGGTACGCCTTGTTCTCGCCGAGAAGGGTATCAGCGTGCAGATCGTCGATGTCGACCCTGCACGTCTGCCGCCCAAGCTGGTCGAAGTAAACCCCTACGCCAGCGTGCCGACCCTGGTCGATCGCGATCTGGCGCTGTACGAATCGACCGTGGTAATGGAGTACCTCGAGGAGCGTTATCCGCATCCGCCGCTCATGCCGGTCTATCCGGTGGCGCGCGGCAACAGTCGTCTGCTGATGCATCGCATCCAGCGTGACTGGTGCGCGCTGGCCGATACGATCCTCGATGCGCGCAGCACGGAGGCGGCGCGCGTTGATGCGCGCAAAGCGTTGCGCGAAAGCCTGACCGGCGTCTCTGCGTTGTTCGGGGAGTTCCCTTGCTTCATGAGCGAGGAGCAAAGCCTGGTCGATTGTTGTCTATTGCCCATATTGTGGCGGTTGCCGGTATTGGGTATCGAATTGCCGCGGCAGGCCAAGCCGCTATTGGATTACATGGAGCGGCAGTTTGCCCGCGAGCCTTTCCAGGCGAGCCTGTCCGCTGCAGAACGTGAAATGCGCAAGCTTTAAGGAGCCGTTGATGAACTCCAGTCGCCCCTATCTGGTTCGAGCGCTGTACGAGTGGATCGTCGACAACGATTGCACCCCCCACATGCTGGTCAATGCTGAGTTTCCAGCGGTCCAGGTTCCCCAGGGATTTGCCAGCGATGGCCAGATCGTCCTGAACATTTCCCCCAATGCCGTGCGTAACCTGCACATGGACAACGATGCGGTCAGTTTCGAAGGTCGTTTCAGCGGCGTGGCGCATTCGCTGTTTGTGCCGGTGGGGGCGATCTTGGGTATCTATGCCCGGGAGAACGGCCAGGGCATGGTCTTCGAACTGGAGCCGCCATTGGACGGCGACGAACTGGACGACGATGGTGTCGAGCCGGATGATGATGGTCCGCCGGAGGGGGGTGGCCAGCCGCCACGCCCCAGTGGTCGACCCAGCCTCAAGGTGGTCAAGTAATAAAAAAGGCGATCCGGATGGATCGCCTTTTTTATTGGCTTCGGGGCCTGGCTTACAAGTCCTGAATGCTGCGGACCTGGTCCTTGTTGACGCGGGTGCGCTTGCCATCCAGTTGCTCGAACTCGTAGAAGCCGGCATCGCTGTCGTACTTCGGTGTATCGACGGTCTGGATTTCACGGCCATCGTTGAGGGTGATCTGGCTTGGGGTCGAGCAGCCGGCCAGGACTGCGCAGGCGCCGATCGCGAGGACGGACAGCAGGGACTTCTTCATGGGTACTTCCTGAGGGTAACGAGGGGTGGAACGGATCTGGGGCAGGGTTGCCGCTCCGCAGGAGAGATGTGACCCCTGCAGGAGCGGGCTGGTATCGCAGTCAGGCGTTACGCAGCGAGGTGAGTCAGTCGATGTACTCGAACAGCTTGACGATCTTCTGTACGCCCGACACGCCCTGTACCACGTTGGTGGCGGCGTTGGCTTCCCCTTGGGTCACCAGGCCGAGCAGGTAGACAATGCCGTTCTCGGTGATCACCTTGATGCGGGTGCTGGGCACGTTGGCATCGCCCAGCATCTGGGTCTTGATCTTGGTGGTCAGCCAGGCGTCGTTGTTGCGGGCGAGGATCGAGGATGGCTGCATGACCTGCAGCTCGTTGTGGACCTTCTTGACGCGTTGGACCTGGCTGGCGGTTTGTTCGGCCAGGCTCTTCAGGTCGGCACGTGGGGTTTGGCCGGCCAGTAGGACTATGCCGTTGTAGCTGCTGACGACAATGTGAGAGCCCTTGTCCAGGTCAGCATTGGCTTTGGCGATGTTGACCGAAACCTTGGTCTCGATCAGCGAGTCATCGATCTTGCTACCGATGGTGCGGGTGCCGCGATCGTCCTCGATGGGCGAGTTGCGGGTGGAGGTCAGTACCGAGCTGCAGCCTGAGATGCTCAGGCACAGGGTCAGGGCCATCAGGCCGAGGTGCTTGGGGATCATTCTTCACTCCCGAACAGTTGGCTGTCGATCAGGTCGCACAGGCAATGGATCGCCAGCAGGTGGACTTCCTGGATTCGCGCGGTGACGTTCGACGGCACACGGATCTCCACGTCTTCAGGCAGCAGCAGCGAGGCCATGCCTCCACCGTCGCGCCCGGTCAGTGCCACGACGATCATTTCACGGTCGTGCGCGGCCTGAATCGCTTGTATCACGTTGGCGGAATTGCCGCTGGTAGAGATCGCCAGCAATACATCCCCAGGCTGGCCCAAGGCACGGATCTGCTTGGAGAAGACCTCGTTGTAGCTGTAGTCGTTGGCGATCGAGGTGAGGGTCGAGCTGTCGGTGGTCAGGGCGATGGCTGGCAGGCTCGGGCGTTCACGCTCGAAACGATTGAGCAGCTCCGAGGAGAAATGCTGGGCATCGCCGGCCGAGCCGCCGTTGCCGCACGCGAGCATCTTACCCTCGTTGAGCAGGGCATTGACCATGACCAGGCTGGCCTGCTCGATGTGAGGTGCCAGGATGTCCATCGCCTGTTGCTTGGTATCGATGCTGGCCTGGAACAGCCGGCGAATTCGGGATTGCATGTCCATCTGGTGTGACCTTAAGAGGGGCGGTGGCCAGCGCGACGCGCGACAGGAACCAGCCCGCGAAACATAGAGCTAAAAAATCGGAATGGGTTCAGCATTCGAAGGCGTTTTTCAGCCATTGCAGCGGTTGGCCCGCGTGGTGGCTGCCCTGCAGGGCGACAACGTCGAAGCGGCAGGGCTGATCGGCCCAGCGTGGCTCCTTCTGCAGGAACAGGTTGGCGGCTAGCGCCAGTCGCTTCTGCTTGCGCGTGTCGATGCTCCCGAGGGCTCCGCCGAAGGCCGCATGCAACCGGTAGCGGACTTCGACGAATACTACTGTATCGGCGTCGAGCATGACCAGATCGAGCTCGCCGCCCTTGCATCGCCAGTTACGCGCCAGCAGCTGTAAACCCTGCCCTCGAAGAAACGCGAGGGCGTGGTTTTCCGCAGCCTGGCCTGCGCTGGCAGGCGATGCCTCGGGCATCAGCGAGGGGTATCCGGCAGGCGCTTGACTTGGCCGCCTGAGAACTCGGCCCAGGGCAGTTGGCGTTCAACGCGCTGACTGGGGTTCAGGGTCAGGCTGCCGGAGAGACCTTCGACTCGGTTGTCGGGCAGGGCCTTGAGCTGGTTCAGGCGCGGCGCCAGGCTGTAGGCGTCGACACCCATGGCGTACAGGCGGCCAAGGCTGCCTGCGGCCTGAGGCCACTGCTGAACCACCTGCTGGCGCAGGCTGTTGGTGGAGTCGAGCAACCACGGGGTTTCGCAGAAGCGGATGCCGTTCATGTCGTTGTACTGGTTCACGTCACCGCTGGCGCTGTACAGGTTCGAGGTGGCGTAGACCGGAACGTCACCGGCGTACTGGAAGTTCAGGGTCGGCTTGATCTGCTGCGCCTGTTGCGGGGTAGAGGCGAGGAAGATGAAGTCGATGTCCTGGCGACGCGACGGTTGTGCGGCGATGGTGCCGCCTACAGTGCTCTGCAGGCTCTTGGCGCGACCTTCGCTCTGGCGCAGTTGGAAGAGCTCGGCGATCTGTTGGGCGAGGGCGACCGGCTGGGCGATGCGTTCGGCAGCCAGCAGGGTGCCGCCATGGCTTTCCCAGTCCTGGCGGAAGGCGGCCAGTACGCGGTCACCCCACTCGCCGCGCGGCACCAGTGCCACGGCGCGTACCATGCCATCGGCGCGGGCGCGGCGGGAGACTTCGCGGGCTTCGTCCTCGGCGGCAAGACCGAACTGGAACAGTTGTGGCGGTGCTTTCTGGCCAGCATCGGCGTAGTTCAGTGCCAGGGTGGTGATCGGCAATTGTGGGTAGGCCGCGAGCTTTTTCACCAAGGGTTTTTCCAGTGGGCCGACGACCAGTTGTACGCCGGCGGCCTGGGCCTGTCGATAGAACTCGTCGAGCGAGGTCATGCGCGAGCTGTCGAAGACCTGTACGGCCGGCGCGGGTTGGCCGGACTGCTGGGCCTGGAAGTGGGCAGCCATGAAGCCGTCACGCAGGGCGCGGGCAACGCCTGCCAGCGGGCCTTCCTGGGGCAGCAGCAGGGCGATCTTGGTCAGCGGCTGGCTGGCCAGTTCCTTGAGCTTGACCAAGGCCTGTGGCAGTTGCTTGGCGGCTGGGTGATTCGGGTGCTGATCGCGCCAGGTATCGATGGCGGCCTGTTGTTGCTCCAGGGTGCCGGCGCGCTTGACGGCCAGGGCCAGGCTGGTCCAGCCGGCGAGGGTTTCATTGCTGGCAGGCTGTTGCAGCTGCTCGGCCGGCAGAGAAGCGACGAGGGCCCAGATGGCGTTGTCGTTCGCGGCGGCGGCCTTGTCGCTGAGCAGGGGGGCAAGCAGTACGCGTTGCTGGGCGGCGGCCAGGGTCTGGCCGTCGGCCTCCAGGGCTGCGGCGTGGACGCTGTAGGTACGTGCCTGCTGGTCCTTTGGCAGCTCGTCCAGGCGTTGCAGGCTCGGGTGGGAGAGGGCGCTCAGCGCCGCCTTGGGCTGGTTGCGGCTCATGGCGAGCTCGGCGGCCAGGGTGCTGGCGAACACTTGTTGGCCAGGCTTGAGCGAGTCCGTCGGGACCTGCTCGAGAATGCGTGCGGCGCGTGGGTAGTCCTTCTGCTTGTAGGCCAGGTCGGCGGCGCTAAGGCGCAGCAGCGCGGCATCTTCCGCGGACTTGCTGGTGGCTGCCTTGTCGAGCAGTTGCTCGATGCTGGCATCCGGGGTGCGCGGCAGTTCGCCCAGGCTGGATGAGGGCGAGCTGGCGCAAGCTGCCAGCAGGGCAGCGAAGCAGAGGGCTGTGAACAGCCGCAGGCAAGCGATCATGTAAAGGTCCTGTTACTCGATCAAGGTGGCCGGCAATTGTACCCAAGCGTCGCCCGGGGCGCGATGTTGCTGACGTGGAATCGTTCACTATAGGTCGTCTGGAGGCGTGGGCTCGTGAAGTTCTTTGCGCGCTGTTACGGGTGCTCGGGCTACAATGGCGCCTTTGATCCACAAGACAGGTGTGCGCAGTGACTGATGTTGCAGGGGCTTCGAAATCCATGATGGGGACGCTTTATGTCGTCGCTACGCCGATCGGCAATCTGGACGACATGAGTGCCCGGGCCCTCAAGGTCCTGGCGAACGTGGCGTTGATCGCTGCCGAAGATACCCGTCACTCGGTGCGCCTGCTCCAGCATTTCGGTATTGATACCCCACTGGCAGCTTGCCACGAACACAATGAGCGAGATGAAGGCGGGCGGTTCATCACTCGGCTTCTGGCGGGAGACGACGTGGCTCTGGTGTCGGATGCCGGCACGCCGCTGATCTCCGATCCGGGCTACCACTTGGTGCGCCAGGCGCGTGCGGCGGGGGTGCAGGTGGTGCCAGTGCCGGGCGCCTGTGCATTGATCGCCGCGCTGTCGGCGGCGGGGCTGCCGTCTGACCGATTCATCTTCGAAGGCTTCTTGCCGGCCAAGGCGGCGGGTCGCCGTGCTCGGCTCGAGCTGGTCAAGGAGGAGCCGCGGACCCTGATTTTCTATGAAGCACCGCATCGCATCCTCGAATGCCTGGAGGACATGGAAGCGGTGCTCGGCGCAGATCGCCCGGCAGTGCTGGGGCGTGAATTGACCAAGACCTTCGAGACCCTCAAGGGTTTGCCCCTGGGTGAGTTGCGCGCCTTTGTCGAGGGCGACAGCAATCAGCAGCGCGGTGAATGTGTGGTATTGGTCGGTGGCTGGAGCGCGCCTGAGGATGAGCAAGCTATCAGCGGCGAAGCGCAGCGGGTGCTCGATCTGTTACTGGCGGAGTTGCCGCTCAAGCGCGCGGCTGCGCTGGCGGCGGAAATCACCGGTGTTCGCAAGAACTTGCTCTATCAAATTGCCCTGGAAAAACAAAAATCCGAATAGTGGCAAATTGATATTCTTTAGTGGCGTCACTTGTTCTTGGGCGCGCCTGCCGTTAACCTTGTCGTCGGAGAGTCGATCGGACAGTCGCTGCCTTCTTTTGTTCCGCAAAAGAGGGGGGAGGAAAGTCCGGGCTCCATAGGGCAGAGTGCCAGGTAACGCCTGGGGGGCGCGAGCCTACGGAAAGTGCCACAGAAAACAACCGCCTAAGCACTTCGGTGCCGGTAAGGGTGAAAAGGTGCGGTAAGAGCGCACCGCACGACTGGTAACAGTTCGTGGCTAGGTAAACCCCACTCGGAGCAAGACCAAATAGGGTTCCTTACGGCGTGGCCCGCGTCGGAACCGGGTAGGTTGCTAAAGGCGTCCAGTGATGGCCGTCGTAGAGGAATGACTGTCCTCGACAGAACCCGGCTTACAGATCGACTCTCCACCTCCCTCCTTCCCTGCTTGAATCGATAGCAGATATGTCGTGGTAATACCGAAAAATTCTTACTCTTAATAAATCACTTTAACTTCGCGCTGCATGTGTCCGCGTGTCTTTGATTTTTCTCGCCAAATTTCTTCGCTGGTAGTCGTTCCTCCTTCCTTTGTTGCGCTAAATCGCCGTCCTGTAAGGGATTTCCTTATGAACGTGCCTTGACGGTGTGGCGGACGGATTCCTATAGTGTGCGCAAGTGGCAGAAAGTGGGATGAAGTGGGTTTTCTGACCAAATAAAGCTAACATCAGTGGGGAATCGCAGCCGTGTTCCGCGGAGCCAACGCCGTCAGCCTCGATGCAAAGGGCCGACTCGCCATGCCGAGTCGGTACCGTGACGAGCTCGATTCGCGTTGCAATGGTCAATTGATCGTGACCATTGACGCAGTAGACCCCTGCTTGTGTGTTTATCCCCTCGATGAGTGGGAACAGATCGAAGCCAAGTTGCGTGCCTTGCCGTCGTTGCGTGAGGAAAACCGCCGCCTGCAGCGTTTGCTGATCGGCAATGCGGTGGACCTGGAGCTCGATGGCAGTGGTCGTTTCCTGGTGCCGCCCCGCCTGCGCGAATACGCCAAGCTCGACAAGAAGGCGATGCTGGTGGGGCAACTGAACAAATTCCAGCTGTGGGATGAGGATGCCTGGAACGCGGTTTCGGCAGCCGACCTTGCAGCTATTCAACAACCGGGCGCCATGCCCGATGATTTGCGTGACCTGATCCTGTGACGATAGATAGCGGCTTCAACCACATCACCGTGCTGCTCGACGAGGCTGTCGAGGCATTGGCCCTGCGCGCCGACGGTTGCTATCTGGATGGCACCTTCGGCCGGGGTGGGCACAGCCGCCTTATTCTCAGCAAGCTCGGGCCGCAAGGACGGTTGCTGGGGTTCGACAAAGATCCACAAGCGATTGCGACGGGGCAAGCGCTGGCGGCCGAAGACGGCCGCTTTGTCATTGTGCAGCGCAGCTTTGCCGAGATGGGCGATGAAGTCGCGCAGCGTGGTCTCGATGGCAAGGTCAGCGGCATTCTGCTGGACTTGGGCGTCTCCTCGCCGCAATTGGATGACCCCGAGCGTGGCTTCAGTTTCCTCAATGACGGCCCGTTGGACATGCGCATGAATCCCGACCAAGGCATCAGCGCCGCCGAGTTCATCGCCACCGCACCCGAAGAGGAAATCGCCCGTGTCTTCAAGGAGTACGGCGAGGAGCGTTTCGCCAAGCGCATGGCGCGCGCCGTGGTGCAGCGCCGCGAGCAGCAGCCGTTCACCCGTACGGGTGATCTTGCCGAAGTACTCAAGGTCGCCAACCCCGCTTGGGAAAAGGGCAAGAATCCCGCCACCCGCGCCTTCCAGGGACTGCGTATTCACGTCAACAACGAACTGGGCGATCTCGAGGCCGGCCTTGAGGCTGCAATCGAGGCGCTGGAAGTCGGTGGCCGGCTAGCGGTGATCAGCTTCCATTCGCTCGAGGACCGCATCGTCAAGCTGTTCATGCGCAAGCTGGCCAAGGGCGAGGCAGACAACTTGCCGCGCAATCTGCCGGTGCAGCACAAGGTCTTCGAACCCCGGATCCGCCTGATCGGCAAGGCGCAGTTCGCCTCCGATGCAGAGCTTCAGGCCAACCCGCGCGCACGCAGTGCCGTGATGCGGGTGGCGGAGAAGCTGCGGTGAGCCGGCTGTTTGCCAAACCTTTGCCAGGTGGAAGCTTCCTGATGCTTCTGCTGTTTATCGGTGTGCTGGTGTCGGCGATCGCCGTGTCCTACAGCGCCCACTGGAACCGCCAGTTGCTCAACACCCTCTATGGCGAGCTTAACGAGCGCGACAAGGCCCAGGCTGAGTGGGGGCGGTTGATCCTCGAGCAAAGCACCTGGACTGCCCACAGCCGTATCGAAAACCTGGCCAGCGAGCAACTGAAAATGCGCGTCCCGGCCGCTGACGAAGTGCGGATGGTGGCGCCATGATGAAGCTCGAAGGCGCACTCTACCCCTGGCGCTTCCGGGTAGTGATCGCTTTGCTGGCGCTGATGGTCGGCGCCATCGCCTGGCGCATCATCGACCTGCAGGTGATCGACCGTGACTTCCTCAAGGGCCAGGGCGATGCCCGCAGCCTGCGTCATATCCCTATTCCCGCACACCGCGGCCTGATTACCGACCGCAACGGCGAGCCGCTGGCCGTCAGTACGCCGGTCACCACCCTGTGGGCCAACCCCAAGGAAATGCAGGTCGCCCGTGATCGCTGGCCGCAGCTGGCTGCCGCACTCGGGCAGAACGCTCAACAGCTGACCGAGCGCCTGACCCAGCAAGCCAACAAAGAATTCATTTACCTGGTCCGCGGCCTGACGCCGGAGCAGGGCCAGCAGGTGCTCGACCTCAAGGTGCCGGGCGTCTACGGCATGGAAGAGTTCCGCCGCTTCTATCCGGCGGGCGATGTCACCGCGCACATGGTGGGCTTCACCGACCTGGATGATCACGGTCGCGAAGGGGTCGAACTGGCCTATGACGAGTGGCTCGCCGGGGTGCCTGGCAAGCGCCAGGTGATCAAGGATCGGCGCGGTCGGCTGATCAAGGACATCCAGGTCACCAAGAACGCCAAGGCCGGAAAGACCTTGGCGTTGTCCATCGATCTGCGTCTGCAGTACCTGGCCACTCGCGAGTTGCGCAATGCCATCGCCGAGCAGGAAGCCAAGGCCGGCAGCCTGGTGATCATGGACGTCAAGACCGGCGAGGTCCTGGCGATGGTCAACCAGCCGACCTACAACCCGAACAACCGCCGCAGCATGTTCCCCGCGGCCATGCGCAACCGGGCGATCATCGACGTGTTCGAGCCGGGTTCCACCGTCAAGCCGATCTCTATGAGTGCGGCCCTGCAGAGCGGCCGCTGGAAACCCACCGACAAGGTCGAGGTGTATCCGGGCAGCCTGCAGATCGGCCGCTACACCATCAAGGACGTGTCCAAGAGCGAGGGCCCGATCCTCGACCTGACGGGCATCCTGATCAACTCCAGTAACGTCGGCATGAGCAAGATTGCCTTCGACATCGGTGGCGAGGCGATCTATCGGGTCATGTCCCAAGTCGGCCTGGGCCAGTACACCGGCCTGGGCTTCCCGGGCGAGCGTGTCGGCAATCTGCCCAACCATCGCGAATGGCGAAAAGCCGAGACCGCCACGCTGTCCTACGGCTATGGCGTTTCGGTGACGGCCCTGCAGTTGGTGCATGCCTACGCGGCGATTGCCAACGACGGCAAGATGGTGCCGCTGTCGATTCTCAAGGTCGACAAAGCGCCGGAGGCCGTACAGGCGATTCCGGCCGACACCGCCGAAACCGTCCAGGCCATGTTGCAGCAGGTCATCGAAGCCCCGCGTGGGGTGTTCCGTGCCCAGGTGCCGTTCTATCACGTGGGTGGCAAGTCCGGTACCGCGCGTAAGGCCACTGTCGGCTCCAAGGGCTACACCGAAAACGCCTACCGTTCGCTGTTCGCAGGCTTCGGTCCGATGAGCGACCCGCGCTACGCCATCGTGGTGGTCATCGATGAGCCGAGCAAAGGTGGCTATTTCGGCGGCCTGGTCTCGGCGCCTGTATTCAGCAAGGTGATGTCGGGCACCCTGCGCCTGATGAACGTTCCGCCAGACAACCTGCCGCCACCCGCGACCCAGCAGGCCAGCGCAGTACCCGCCAATGGAGGGCGTGGTTGATGACAATGCCATTGAGCAAGCTTTTCGCCCATGCCAGCCGCGATCCACTAATCCGCGAGCTGACGCTCGACAGTCGCCAGGTGCGACCGGGCGATCTGTTCCTGGCTGTTCCCGGGGCAAAGGTCGACGGCCGCGAGCACATCGCCGATGCCCTGGCCCGTGGTGCCGCCGCCGTGGCCTATGAAGAGCAGGGCGCGAGCGTTCTGCCGATCACTGAGGCGCCGCTGATTCCGGTGCGCGGCCTGATTGGCCAGTTGTCGGAAATCGCCGGGCGCTTCTATGGCGAACCGAGCCGTCAGCTGGACCTGGTGGGTGTCACCGGCACCAACGGCAAGACCAGCGTTACCCAGCTGGTGGCCCAGGCCCTCGATGCCCTGGGGCAGCGTTGCGGGCTGATCGGTACCTTGGGCACCGGCTTCTATGGCGAGCTGCGCAGCGGCCGCCTGACCACACCTGACCCGATCGCCGTGCAGGCGACCCTGAACGACCTCAAGCATGGCGGCGCCAAGGCCGTGGCCATGGAAGTGTCGTCGCACGCCCTGGAGCAAGGCCGTGTCGCGGCACTGGCATTCGACATCGCGGTGATGACCAACCTGTCCCGCGATCACCTGGATTACCACGGCAGCATGGAGGCCTACGAGGCCGCCAAGGCCAAGCTGTTCGCCTGGCCGGACCTGCGTTGCCGCGTGGTCAACCTGGACGATGAATTCGGTCGTCGCCTGGCCCAGAGCCACGGCGAGTCCCGTCTGATCAGCTACAGCCTGCTGGATCCGGCCGCCACGCTGTTCTGCAAGCAAGCCCGCTTCGATGACGACGGCGTGCGTGCGGTGCTGGTGACCCCGCAGGGCGAGCACGCGCTGCGCAGTCGTCTGCTGGGCCGCTTCAACCTGAGCAACATGCTCGCTGCGGTGGCCACCCTGCTCGCGCTGGACTACCCGTTGGATGAAATCCTCAAGGTCACCCCGCAACTGCAGGGCCCCATCGGGCGCATGCAGCGCCTGGGGGGAGGCGAGAAGCCGCTGGTGGTGGTCGATTACGCCCACACGCCCGATGCGCTGGAAAAAGTCCTCGAAGCCCTGCGCCCGCATGCCCATGGTCGACTGCTGTGCCTGTTTGGCTGCGGTGGCGATCGTGATCGCGGCAAGCGTCCGTTGATGGCGGAAGTGGCCGAGCGCCTGGCTGACCGCGTGCTGGTCACTGACGACAATCCGCGCACCGAAGACCCGCAGCGGATCTTCGATGATATTCGCCCTGGTTTCGCCAAGCCTGCCGACGTCGAATTCGTCGCCGGTCGAGGCGATGCCATCGCACATCTGATCGCCACCGCTGCCGCCAACGATGTCATCGTCCTCGCTGGCAAAGGGCATGAGGATTATCAGGAGATCAATGGCGAACGCCACGACTTCTCCGACCTGGTCGAAGCCGAGAAGGCACTTGCAGCCTGGGAGGCTCCACATGCTTAAGCCCATGACACTCAGCCAGCTGGTCGCGCCGCTCGCGGGACGCCATGTCGGTGCCGACGCGAGCTTCAGCGGCGTCAGCATCGACAGCCGCACCGTGGGGGCCGGGCAGTTGTTCGTCGCCCTGGCCGGGCCGCGCTTCGATGGTCACGACTACTTGGCCGACGTCCAGGCCAAGGGCGCCGTGGCAGCGCTGGTGGAGCGCGAAGTGGAAGGCGTCGACTTGCCACAGCTGGTGGTTGCCGACAGCCGGCTGGCCTTGGGTCGGCTCGGCGCCCTGAACCGCGCTGCCTTCGACAAGCCGGTCGCGGCCATCACCGGTTCCAGCGGCAAGACCACGGTCAAGGAGCTGCTGGCCAGCATCCTGCGCACGCGTGGCTTGGTACTGGCCACGCGGGGCAACCTGAACAACGACCTCGGCGCACCGCTGACCTTGCTGGAAATTTCCCCGGAGCACAGTGCTGCGGTGATCGAGCTGGGCGCCTCGCGCATCGGTGAGATCCGTTATACCGTCGGCCTGACCCAGCCTCAGGTGGTCATCATCAACAACGCCGGGACCGCCCACGTTGGCGAGTTCGGCGGCCCCGAGAAGATCGTCGAGGCCAAGGGCGAGATCCTCGAAGGACTGGGCGAGGGCGGCACGGCCATCCTTAATCTGGCCGACAAAGCCTTCGAGATCTGGCGCAAGCGCGCCGGTCAGCACCGCATCCTCAGTTTTGCACTGGACAATCCACAGGCTGATTTCCATGCCGGTGACATCGGGCGCGACGTTCGTGGCTGCCCGTCCTTTACCCTGAACGGGCCACAAGGCTCGGTGAAGGTGCAACTGAACCTGCTGGGCACCCACAACGTCAGCAATGCGCTGGCCGCCGCCGCCGCTGCCCATGCCCTGGGCGTGAGCCTGGAGGGTATTGCCGCCGGGTTGGAGGCAGTCCAGCCGGTCAAGGGCCGGACCGTTGCCCAGATCGCCGCAAACGGCGTGCGTGTGATCGACGACAGCTACAACGCAAATCCCACCTCGATGTGCGCTGCCATTGATATACTCGCCGGCTTTTCCGGACGCACCGTCCTGGTGCTCGGGGATATCGGCGAACTGGGGCAATGGGCAGAAGAAGGCCACCGTCAGGTGGGTGACTACGCCCGCGGCAAGGTCGACGCCCTGTATGCGGTGGGTACCAACATGGCCCACGCGGTCGCGGCGTACGGCGCCAATGGCCGCCATTTCGCTACCCAGGCTGAGCTGATCGATGCCGTTCGCGCCGAGACTGCCAGTGACACCACTATCTTGATCAAGGGCTCGCGCAGCGCTGCGATGGAAAACGTCGTGGCGGCCTTGTGCGGTCCCAGCGGGGAGAAACATTAATGCTGCTGCTGTTGGCCGAGTATCTGCAACAGTTCTACAAGGGCTTCGCGGTCTTCCAGTACCTGTCCCTGCGCGGGATCCTGGGTGTGTTGACCGCGCTGTCCCTGGCGCTGTGGCTTGGGCCGTGGATGATCCGCACCCTGCAGATCCGCCAGATCGGTCAGGCTGTCCGTAACGACGGCCCGCAATCGCACCTGTCCAAGTCCGGCACCCCCACCATGGGCGGCGCCCTGATCCTGTCCGCCATCGGCATCAGCACGCTGCTGTGGGCAGACCTGACCAACCGCTACGTCTGGGTCGTACTGATCGTGACCATGCTGTTCGGCGCCATCGGCTGGGTCGACGACTATCGCAAGGTGATCGAGAAGAACTCCCGTGGCCTGCCGAGCCGCTGGAAGTACTTCTGGCAATCGGTGTTCGGTCTGGGCGCGGCAGTGTTCCTGTACATGACCGCACCGACCAGCGTCGAGACCACCCTGATCGTGCCGATGCTCAAGGACCTCACCATTCCGCTGGGCGCGTTCTTCATCGTGCTGACCTATTTCGTCATCGTCGGTTCGAGCAACGCGGTCAACCTGACCGACGGCCTCGATGGCCTGGCGATCATGCCAACCGTGATGGTCGGCGGTGCCTTGGGCATCTTCTGCTACCTGTCCGGCAACGTTAAGTTCGCCGAATACCTGCTGATCCCTTACGTACCGGGTGCCGGTGAACTGATCGTGTTCTGCGGCGCGCTGATCGGTGCCGGCCTGGGCTTCCTGTGGTTCAACACCTACCCGGCCCAGGTCTTCATGGGTGACGTCGGCGCGCTGGCGTTGGGCGCTGCGTTGGGCACCATCGCCGTCATCGTTCGCCAGGAAATCGTCCTGTTCATCATGGGCGGTGTGTTCGTCATGGAGACCCTGTCGGTGGTGATCCAGGTGGCCTCCTTCAAGTTGACCGGCAAGCGGGTGTTCCGCATGGCGCCGATCCACCACCACTTTGAACTCAAGGGTTGGCCCGAGCCGCGGGTGATCGTCCGATTCTGGATCATCACCGTAATTCTGGTGCTGATCGGCCTTGCCACCCTGAAACTGAGGTAGATGAGCGTGTCACTGATCGCTTCCGACCAATTCCGCATCGTTGTCGGCCTCGGCAAGAGCGGCATGTCCCTGGTTCGCTTCCTGGCGAGCCGGGGCATTGCCTTTGCGGTCGCCGATACCCGCGAGCAGCCGCCGGAACTGGACACCCTGCGTCGTGAATACCCGCAGGTGGAAGTGCG
The DNA here is from genome assembly GCF_051913525.1 of Pseudomonas sp. PKS. Classification (NCBI taxonomy): domain Bacteria; kingdom Pseudomonadati; phylum Pseudomonadota; class Gammaproteobacteria; order Pseudomonadales; family Pseudomonadaceae; genus Pseudomonas; species Pseudomonas sp. PKS. The sequence continues at coordinate 128,510 of NZ_JBEGDO010000008.1, forward strand.
CTGTGGCGAGCTGGACGTGGACTTCCTGTGCCGCGCCAACGAACTCTACGTCAGCCCTGGGCTGGCCCTGGCCACCCCGGCGCTGCAGCAGGCCGCAGCCCGCGGCGTGACGCTGTCCGGCGACATCGAGCTATTCGCGCGGTATGCCAAGGCGCCCATCGTGGCGATCAGCGGCTCCAACGCCAAGAGCACCGTGACCACCCTGGTCGGGGAGATGGCTGCAAAGGCTGGCAAGCGTGTGGCAGTGGGCGGCAACCTGGGTACGCCGGCACTGGACCTGCTGGATGACACGGTGGAACTGTATGTTCTGGAGCTTTCCAGCTTCCAGCTGGAGACCACCGACCAGCTCAACGCTGAAGTGGCCACTGTGCTGAACATCAGCGAAGACCACATGGACCGCTACAGCGGCCTGCCGGCCTATCACTTGGCCAAGCACCGGATCTTCCGTGGCGCTCGCCAAGTCGTGGTCAACCGCCAGGATGCCCTGAGCCGACCGTTGCCAGTCGAGGGTCGCCCGTGCTGGACCTTTGGCTTGAACGTTCCAGACTTCAAGGCCTTCGGCCTGCGTGAAGTGGACGGCGAGAAGTACTTGGCCTTCGAATTCCAGACCCTCATGCCGGTGCGTGAGCTGAAGATCCGCGGTGCCCACAATCAGAGCAACGCCCTGGCCGCCCTGGCCCTGGGTCATGCCGTGGGCCTGCCGTTCGCGCCGATGCTCGACGCGCTGCGTGAATTCACCGGGCTCGCCCACCGCTGCCAATGGGTGCGTGAGCGCAACGGCGTCAACTGGTACGACGACTCCAAGGCCACCAACGTTGGCGCTGCCCTGGCGGCCATCGAAGGCCTGGGGGCGGATATCGACGGCAAACTGGTGCTCATCGCCGGGGGCGACGGCAAGGGGGCGGACTTCTCGGCATTGCGTGAGCCGGTGGCGCGTTTCTGCCGCGCTGTGGTCCTGCTGGGGCGTGATGCCGAGCGTTTGGCCCAGTCGCTGGGCGAGGGCGTGCACCAGGTTCGGGTCAAGACCCTGGACGAAGCCGTGCAGCAATGCGCCGAGCTGGCCGAGCCTGGCGATGCCGTGCTCTTGTCGCCGGCTTGCGCCAGCCTCGACATGTTCAAGAACTTCGAAGAACGCGGACGTCTGTTCGCCCGGGCAGTGGAGGGGCTGGCATGATCTTCGGCATCCTCAAGCCTTATCCATCGCCGCTGATCAGCGGCCGCGGCATCGACCTGGACTTCGCCTTCCTCGCCGGTTGCCTGGCGCTGCTGGGCCTGGGCCTGGTGATGATCACCTCGGCCTCCTCGGAAGTGGCCGCAGTGCAGTCGGGCAACCCGCTGTATCACATGTTCCGTCATCTGGTGTACGTGGCCCTGGGCCTGGTCGCCTGTGGCGCGACCATGATGGTGCCGATCGCCACCTGGCAGCGCATGGGCTTCATGATGCTGGTCGGTGCCTTCGGTCTGCTGTTTTTGGTGTTGGTGCCAGGCATTGGCCGTGAAGTGAACGGTTCCATGCGCTGGATCGGCTTCAGCTTCTTCAACGTCCAGCCCTCTGAGATTGCCAAGGTCTTCGTGGTCATTTACCTGGCCGGCTACCTGGTGCGCCGGCAGCAGGAGGTGCGCGAGAGCTGGATGGGCTTCTTCAAACCCTTCATCGTCCTGCTGCCGATGGCCGGCCTGCTGCTGATGGAGCCAGACTTCGGCGCCACCGTTGTGATGATGGGCGCAGCCGCAGCCATGCTGTTCCTCGGCGGGGTGGGGTTGTTCCGCTTCAGCTTGATGGTGGTGCTGGCGGTGGTGGCGGTGTTCATTCTGGTCCAGGCCCAGCCCTACCGGATGGCGCGCCTGATCACCTTCACCGACCCCTGGGCCGACCAGTTCGGTTCCGGCTACCAGCTGACCCAGGCACTGATTGCCTTCGGGCGTGGCGAATGGCTGGGTGTGGGCCTGGGCAACAGCGTGCAGAAGCAGTTCTACCTGCCTGAAGCGCACACCGACTTCGTGTTCTCGGTCCTGGCCGAGGAACTGGGCGTGGTCGGCTCGCTGTGCACCGTGGCGCTGTTCGTCTTCGTCACCGTGCGGGCCCTGTACATCGGCCTGTGGGCGGAAAAAGCCAAGCAGTTCTTTGCCGCCTACATGGCGTTCGGCCTGGCGTTCCTGTGGATCGGCCAGTTCCTGATCAACATTGGCGTGAACGTCGGCCTGCTGCCGACCAAAGGCCTGACCCTGCCGTTCCTCAGCTACGGTGGCAGTTCGCTGGTGATCTGCTGTGCCTGCGTGGGATTGTTGTTGCGCATCGAATGGGAAAGCCGGACGCACCTGGGCAGCGAGGAGCACGAATTCAAGGAAAGCGATTTTGCCGAGGAGACCTACCATGGCCGCTGACGGCAAGAACGTTCTGATCATGGCCGGTGGCACCGGGGGGCATGTCTTCCCGGCCCTGGCCTGCGCCCGTGAATTCCAGGCCCGTGGCTACAGTGTGCATTGGCTGGGCACCCCGCGCGGCATAGAGAACGAACTCGTGCCCCAGGCAGGTCTGCCCCTGCACCTGATCCAGGTCAGCGGCCTGCGCGGCAAAGGCAAGCTTTCGCTGCTCAAGGCGCCGTTCACGCTGGTCAAGGCAGTGCTCCAGGCACGGCGCATCATCCGTCAGCTCAAGCCCGTCTGTGTGCTGGGCTTTGGCGGCTACGTGACCGGCCCGGGCGGTGTCGCCGCGCGGCTGTGTGGCGTGCCGCTGGTCATCCATGAGCAGAATGCCCGCGCCGGTACCGCCAATCGGCTGCTGGTGCCGCTGTCTGCACGAGTCTGCGAAGCTTTCCCGGACACCTTCCAGGCCAGCGGCAAGCGCCGCACCACCGGCAATCCGGTGCGTCCGGAGCTGTTCCTTAAGGCGCAACGCGCCCCATTGGCCGAGCGCCGCGCACGCCTGTTGGTGCTCGGTGGCAGCCTGGGTGCGGAACCATTGAACAAATTGCTGCCTAAGGCCCTGTCGGAAGTGCCTGCGAGCCTGCGCCCCGAGGTATTCCATCAGGCTGGCAAGCAGCACGCGCCGATCACCGCCGAGCGTTATCGCGAGGCCGGGGTCGAGGCTCAGGTAGAGCCCTTCATCAAGGACATGGCCCATGCCTATGGCTGGGCTGACATGGTGGTATGCCGGGCGGGTGCCCTGACCGTCAGCGAACTGGCTGCGGCAGGCCTGCCCTCGGTGCTGGTGCCCTTGCCCCACGCCATCGATGACCACCAGACCCACAACGCCCAATACCTGGCTCGTGAAGGCGCTGCCTTCCTGATGCCACAAGCGACAACTGGCGCAGCGCAGCTCGCTGAACGCCTGAACGAGGTGCTGATGCAACCCGAGAAACTCAACACCATGGCCAGCACCGCACGGCGCCTGGCCAAACCTGCCGCAACCAGCACCGTGGTCGATATCTGCCTGGAGGTGGCCCATGGTTGAGAGCCAGAAAGCCATGCCCCAGCCGAAAATGGGCCGTATCCGTCGCATCCACTTCGTCGGTGTCGGCGGCGTGGGCATGTGCGGCATCGCCGAAGTGCTGCTGAACCTGGGTTACCAGGTGTCCGGTTCGGACCTCAAGGCGTCCCCGGTCACCGAGCGCCTGGAGTCGTTCGGCGCCGAGATCTTCGTCGGCCACCGTGCCGAGAACGCCGCCAACGCTGATGTGCTGGTGGTGTCCAGCGCCATCAATCCGGCCAACCCGGAAGTCGCCACCGCCCTCGAGCGGCGCATTCCTGTGGTGCCGCGCGCCGAGATGCTCGCCGAGCTGATGCGCTACCGTCACGGCATCGCCGTGGCCGGTACCCATGGCAAGACCACCACCACCAGCCTGCTGGCATCGGTGTTCGCCGCAGGCGGCCTGGACCCGACCTTCGTCATCGGTGGGCGCCTGACCGCAGCCGGCACCAACGCCCAGCTCGGCACCAGCCGCTACCTGATCGCCGAGGCCGATGAGAGCGACGCCAGCTTCCTGCATCTGCAGCCGATGGTTGCGGTCGTCACCAACATCGACGCCGACCACATGGCCACCTACGAAGGTGACTTCAACAAACTGAAGAAAACCTTCGTCGAGTTTCTGCACAACCTGCCGTTCTACGGTCTGGCCGTGATGTGCCTGGACGATCCGGTGGTGCGCGAGATCCTACCGCAGGTCAAGCGTCCGACCGTGACCTACGGCTTCAGCGAAGAAGCTGATGTGCGCGCCATCAACGTTCGCCAGGAAGGCATGCAGACCCACTTCACCGTGCTGCGCCGCGACTGCGAGCCGCTGGAGGTTTCGGTCAACATGCCGGGCAACCACAACGTGCTCAATGCACTGGCCACCATTGCCATCGCCACCGACGAAGGCATCAGCGACGACGCCATCGTCCAGGGCCTGTCCGGCTTCCAGGGCGTGGGCCGGCGTTTCCAGGTGTACGGCGAGCTGCCGGTCGAAGGCGGCAGCGTGATGCTGGTCGACGACTACGGTCACCACCCGACCGAAGTGGCTGCGGTAATCAAGGCCGTGCGTGGCGGTTGGCCGAGCCGGCGTCTGGTGATGGTCTATCAGCCGCACCGCTACAGCCGCACCCGCGATCTGTACGACGACTTCGTACAGGTACTGGCCGATGCCAACGTATTGCTCCTGATGGAGGTCTACCCGGCCGGCGAGGAGCCGATCCCAGGTGCCGACAGCCGTCAGCTGTGCCATAGCATCCGTCAGCGCGGGCAACTGGACCCGATCTACATCGAACGGGGTGTCGACCTTGCGCCGCTGGTCAAGCCATTGCTGCGAGCTGGCGACATCCTGCTGTGCCAAGGCGCCGGTGACATCGGCGGCCTGGCCCCGCAACTGATCAAGAGCCCGCTGTTCGCTGGCGCCGTTGCCAGCCAGGAGAAGTCGAAATGAGCAGCGCCTACGACAAATTGCACTCGACCCTCGATGTAAAAGCCTTCGGTCGCGTCGCTGTGCTGTACGGCGGCAAGAGTGCCGAGCGCGAGGTGTCGCTCAAGTCCGGCAAGGCGGTGCTCGAAGCGCTGACCAGTGCCGGTGTCGACGTGGTCGGCATCGATGTGGGCGATGACCTGCTGGCACGCCTGCAGAGCGAGAAGATCGACCGCGCCTTCATCATCCTCCACGGCCGTGGGGGCGAGGATGGCAGCATGCAGGGCCTGCTGGAGTGCCTGGACATTCCTTACACCGGCAGCGGCATCCTGGCGTCTGCGCTGGCGATGGACAAACTGCGTACCAAGCAGGTCTGGCAGAGCCTGGGTATTCCGACCCCGCGCCATGCCGTGCTGGGCAGCGAGCACGATTGTGTCGAGGCCGGTAAGGAACTGGGCTTCCCGTTGATCGTCAAACCGGCCCATGAAGGTTCCAGTATCGGCATGGCCAAGGTGAACAACGAGCAGGAGCTGGTCGCTGCCTGGCGCGATGCCGCCCGTTACGACTCCCAGGTGCTGGTCGAGCAGTGGATCCATGGTCCGGAGTTCACCGTGGCCGTGCTGCGTGGTCAGGTGCTGCCGCCGATCGCCTTGGGCACGCCGCACGTGTTCTACGACTATGACGCCAAGTACCTGGCCAACGATACCCAGTACCGCATTCCGTGCGGCCTGGACAACGCCAAGGAACAGGAACTGATCGAACTGACCGCACGCGCCTGCGATGCCATTGGCATCGAAGGCTGGGGGCGGCTGGACGTGATGCAGGACGAGCAGGGCCGGTTCTGGCTGCTCGAAGTCAACACCGCACCCGGCATGACCGACCATAGCCTGGTGCCCATGGCGGCCCGCGCGGCCGGTCTGGACTTCCAGCAACTGGTGCTGGCGATCCTGGCCGAAAGCGTAGCGACGCGAGGTTAAGAGCCATGCACGGCGCGATGATACGTCAGCAGCAACCCGTTACCGGCCGTAGCAAGCCGGTGCCGCGTGGTGCCAGCCGACTGGTGGCCGACGAGCCCGTATCGGCGCGCCTGCCGCGGCCCAGCCTGGGTGGTCTCAAACGCTTGCTGTGGCCGGTACTGCTGGTCGCTGCAGGCTTCGGTGCCTACGAAGGCGCCGTGCGTCTGATGCCGTATGCGGACCGGCCGATCACCAAGATCGCCGTGCAGGGCGACCTGAGCTACATCAGCCAGCAGGCGGTGCAGCAGCGGATCGCGCCGTATGTGGCCGCAAGCTTCTTCAGTGTCGACCTCACGGCGATGCGTCTGGAGCTCGAACAGATGCCATGGATCGCCCATGCCGAAGTCCGCCGGGTATGGCCGGACGAGGTGGTGATCCGTCTGGAAGAACAGTTGCCGGTGGCGCGCTGGGGCGACGAAGCCTTGCTCAACAACCAGGGCCAGGCCTTCACCCCGCGTGAGCTGGCCAACTACGAGCACCTGCCGCAGCTGTTCGGGCCGCAGCGCGCTCAGCAACAAGTCATGCAGCAGTATCAGGTATTGAGCCAGATGCTGCGCCCCCTGGGCTTTTCCATCGCTCGCCTGGAGCTGCGCGAGCGAGGCAGTTGGTTCCTCACCACCGGCGCGGGCAGCGCCGGCCCCGGGATCGAGCTGCTGCTGGGGCGCGACCATCTGGTGGAGAAGATGCGCCGTTTCATTGCCATTTACGACAAGACACTCAAAGAGCAGATCACCAACATCGCCCGCGTTGATCTGCGGTACGCCAACGGGCTTGCCGTTGGCTGGCGGGAACCGATTGCACCGACGACGGCCCAACCCGCCGTTGCGAAGAATTAGAGAGAGGCAGGACCATGGCAAACGCGCATAGCGGCAAAATGATCGTCGGGCTGGACATCGGCACCTCCAAGGTGGTGGCGCTGGTGGGTGAAGTGGCCGCTGACGGCACACTGGAAATCGTGGGCATCGGTACCCATCCCTCCCGCGGTCTGAAAAAGGGCGTGGTGGTGAACATCGAGTCCACCGTGCAGTCGATCCAGCGCGCGGTGGAAGAAGCGCAGCTGATGGCCGGCTGCCGCATCCACTCGGCGTTCGTCGGCGTCGCCGGTAATCACATTCGCAGCCTGAACTCCCACGGCATCGTCGCGATTCGCGATCGCGAAGTCAGCACCGCTGACCTCGAGCGCGTACTGGACGCCGCCCAGGCCGTGGCCATTCCGGCAGACCAGCGGGTGCTGCACACCCTGCCGCAGGACTACGTGATCGACAACCAGGAAGGCGTGCGCGAGCCCCTGGGCATGTCCGGCGTGCGTCTGGAAGCCAAGGTCCACGTTGTCACCTGCGCGGTCAACGCCGCCCAGAACATCGAAAAGTGCGTGCGCCGCTGTGGCCTGGAAATCGACGACATCATCCTCGAGCAACTGGCGTCGGCCTATTCGGTGCTGACCGATGACGAGAAGGAACTGGGCGTGTGCCTGGTGGACATCGGTGGTGGCACCACCGACATCGCCATCTTCACCGAAGGTGCCATCCGCCACACCGCGGTGATCCCGATCGCGGGCGACCAGGTGACCAACGATATCGCCATGGCCCTGCGTACCCCGACCCAGTACGCCGAGGAAATCAAGATCCGCTACGCCTGCGCCTTGGCCAAGCTGGCCGGCGCGGGCGAGACCATCAAGGTGCCGAGCGTGGGCGACCGCCCACCGCGCGAGCTGTCGCGCCAGGCCTTGGCCGAGGTGGTGGAGCCCCGTTACGACGAGCTCTTCACCTTGATCCAGGCCGAGCTTCGTCGCAGCGGCTACGAGGACCTGGTGCCGGCCGGCATCGTCCTGACCGGCGGCACCGCCAAGATGGAAGGCGCTGTGGAACTGGCCGAGGAAATCTTCCACATGCCGGTGCGCCTTGGCGTGCCGCATAGCGTTCGGGGGCTGAGCGATGTGGTGCGCAACCCGATCTATTCCACCGGCGTGGGCTTGCTCACCTACGGCCTGCAAAAGCAGACCGAGGACCTGCCTCTGACCGGCAACAGCAGCAACAACAGCTATGGCGATGAACCGAAGGCTCCGGTGCTTGAACGATTCAAGCGTTGGGTCCAGGGCAACTTCTAAGTTTCAAAGCAGTAGTGGTAGGCGCAAAAACTAGAGAACAGTTAAGGAGAGGGAAAATGTTCGAGCTCGTAGACAACGTCCCGCAAAGTCCGGTCATTAAAGTGATCGGTGTCGGTGGTGGTGGTGGCAACGCCGTCAACCACATGGTCAAAAGCAACATCGAAGGCGTCGAGTTCATCTGCGCCAACACCGATGCCCAAGCGCTGAAGAACATCGGCGCACGCACCATCCTGCAGCTGGGTACCGGTGTCACCAAGGGCCTGGGTGCCGGTGCCAATCCGGAAGTCGGCCGTCAGGCCGCGCTGGAAGACCGTGAGCGCATCGCCGAGGTGCTTCAGGGCACCAACATGGTCTTCATCACCACCGGCATGGGTGGCGGTACCGGTACCGGTGCTGCGCCGATCATCGCCGAAGTGGCCAAGGAAATGGGCATCCTCACCGTTGCGGTAGTGACCCGTCCGTTCCCATTCGAAGGTCGCAAGCGCATGCAGATCGCCGACGAAGGCATCCGCATGCTGGCCGAAAGCGTCGACTCGTTGATCACCATCCCCAACGAGAAGCTGCTGACCATCCTGGGCAAGGATGCAAGCCTGCTGTCGGCCTTCGCCAAGGCCGATGACGTACTGGCTGGCGCTGTGCGTGGTATCTCCGACATCATCAAGCGTCCGGGCATGATCAACGTCGACTTCGCCGACGTGCGCACCGTGATGGGCGAGATGGGTATGGCGATGATGGGTACCGGCTGCGCCAGCGGTCCGAACCGTGCCCGCGAAGCCACCGAGGCGGCGATCCGCAACCCGCTGCTCGAAGACGTCAACCTGCAGGGCGCCCGCGGCATCCTGGTGAACATCACCGCAGGTCCGGACCTGTCCCTGGGCGAGTACTCCGACGTCGGTAGCATCATCGAAGCCTTCGCCTCCGACCATGCCATGGTCAAGGTCGGCACCGTGATCGATCCGGATATGCGCGACGAGCTGCACGTGACCGTGGTTGCCACTGGTCTGGGCGCACGTATCGAGAAGCCGGTCAAAGTCGTCGACAACACCCTGCAGAGCGCGGCCGCCGCCTATGAGGCGTCCAACCCTGCACCGGTGCGTCAGGAGCAGCCTGCCGTCAACTACCGCGACCTGGAGCGTCCGACCGTGATGCGCAACCAGGCCCACGGGGGTGCCGCAGCAGCGGCTAAACTCAACCCACAGGATGATCTGGACTACCTCGACATCCCGGCGTTCCTGCGTCGCCAGGCCGATTAATGGAATTTATCAGGGGTATAGGGGTGATTGGTGTTCAGCAAAGGCCGGGTCTGTTATCATCCCCAGCCTTTGTTGATACCTGTTCGCAATTTGCGCTGAAGCGGCCAAAGCCATGATTAGACAACGCACCCTGAAGAATACCATCCGTGCCACAGGTGTCGGCCTGCACTCCGGGGAGAAGGTCTACCTGACCCTCAAGCCAGCGCCTGTGGACACCGGCATCGTCTTCCGCCGTGCCGACCTCGACCCTGTCGTCGAGATCCCGGCCCGTGCGGCCAACGTCGGCGAGACAACCATGTCGACGACGCTGGTCAACGGTGACGTAAAGGTCGATACGGTCGAGCACCTGCTCTCCGCCATGGCGGGCCTGGGCATCGATAACGCCTACGTCGAGCTCTCCGCCTCGGAAGTACCGATCATGGATGGCAGCGCGGGCCCCTTCGTATTCCTGATTCAATCCGCCGGCCTGGAAGAACAGGACGCCGCCAAGAAGTTCATCCGCATCCTGCGCGAAGTGACGGTGGAGGAGGGCGACAAGCGCGCCACCTTCCTGCCTTTCGACGGGTTCAAGGTGAGCTTTGAGATCGACTTCGATCATCCGGTACTGCGTAACCGGACCCAGAGCGCCAGTGTCGACTTTTCCAGCACGTCGTTCGTGAAGGAAGTCAGCCGCGCCCGTACCTTCGGTTTCATGCGCGACATCGAGTACCTGCGCAAGCACAACCTTGCGTTGGGCGGCAGTGTGGAAAACGCCATCGTGGTCGATGAGGACGGCGTGCTCAATGAAGACGGCCTTCGTTACGAAGACGAATTCGTCAAGCACAAGATCCTCGATGCCATCGGTGATCTCTACCTGCTGGGCAACAGCCTGATCGGCGAGTTCAAGGGCTACAAGTCCGGGCACGCGCTGAACAACCAGTTGCTGCGCAAGCTCATCGCTGAGAAGGACGCCTGGGAAGTGGTCACTTTCGAAGATGCCAGTACGGCACCGATCTCCTACATGCGCCCTGTTGCGGCCGTGTAAGTTCGAACACTCTCTAGTTCATTGAGGCCACCTTCGGGTGGCCTTTTTTATAGGGAGCTTTCAGCTCTTTTCCTTGCCCTGGGCATGCGCCGCCAGCCGTTCCAGGGCCGCTCGCAGTTTGGGGTCGGCGATGCCCTCGGCCGAGTCGCGGATACTCTCGGCGGCCTTGCTGGACAGCTCCACACCTTGGCCATCCCGTTTGGCCGGCACGAGCGGGGGTTGCACCTTGAACAGGATGCGCTGCAAATTGCCGAACGCCTCCAGTGCCTGCAGCTGGCGCTGCAGGCGCTTTTGCTGATAGCGCAGACGCGTGGCCCAGTGGCCATCCGTCACCACCAGCAACAAGGTGCCATCTCGCCAGGACGCCACATGGCAATGCTCGCGGGCGGCTGGTTGCAGCTGGCTTTCCAGCAGACGCTGCAAATGAGCCAGGCGCTCGGCCTGGTTGAGCAGCAGGCGCAGCGGCCTGGCTTGACGCAACAGCGCGGCTGGAGGCTGGGCGGGGGAGGGCTTGTAGGCCATGGGGGTACGCAGCTGGTTACAGGTTGGCCATCTTAACAGAAGCCAGGGCGCTGGATTGACCGCAGGGCAAGCCCGCTGCGGCAGTTTGGTCGGTCAATTGCAGGGGCAGGCTGACCTGCACGGGCGGCAACCCCATGATCTATTTGGGAAATGTCCCTGATACGTTTCATCTTCCAGCACCTTGAACTTGCTCGAAAAGCCCTTATGTTAGGAGGGCCCCCGCCAAAGCGCTGTGCCAGCATCGTGGAAATCCACCACTTTCCTCACCATCGTTTCCGGGTAGAATGCTCGTTCGCATGCGGCCTCAGGGCTGCACGGGCGACTCATGGGGCCGCCCTCCATCCCTACGTGTGGAAGATCCTGCCGATATGTTTGCGCCTTTGTTAAAAAAACTTTTTGGAAGCAAGAACGAGCGTGAAGTCAAACGCATGCTCAAGACGGTGAACATCGTCAATGCCTTCGAAGAGAAGATGGTGGCCCTCTCCGACGAGCAGCTGCGGAGCAAGACCGCAGAGTTCAAGGAACGCCTGGCCAAAGGCGAGACCCTCGACCAACTGCTGCCGGAAGCCTTTGCCGTTGCCCGTGAGGCCGGTAAGCGTGTCATGGGCATGCGTCACTTCGACGTGCAGCTGATCGGCGGTATGACCCTGCACGAGGGCATGATCGCAGAAATGCGTACCGGTGAAGGCAAGACCTTGGTCGGTACCCTGGCGGTCTATCTCAATGCACTGTCCGGCAAGGGCGTGCACGTGGTGACCGTCAACGACTACCTCGCCCGCCGCGATGCCAACTGGATGCGTCCGCTGTACGAGTTCCTCGGTCTGTCCGTGGGCATCGTCTCGGCATTCCAGCCGCCGGAAGAAAAGCGCGCCGCCTATGCCGCCGACATCACCTACGGCACCAACAACGAATTCGGTTTCGACTACCTGCGCGACAACATGGCCTTCAGCCAGGAGGAGAAGTTCCAGCGTGAGCTGAACTTCGCCGTGATCGACGAAGTCGACTCGATCCTGATCGACGAAGCCCGTACGCCGCTGATCATCTCCGGCCAGGCCGAGGACAGCTCCAAGCTTTACATCGAGATCAACCGCCTGATCCCGCGCCTGAAGCAGCACATCGAGGAAGTCGAAGGCCAGGTCACCCAGGAAGGCCACTTCACCATCGACGAAAAGAGCCGTCAGGTGGAGCTCAACGAAGCCGGTCACCAGTTCATCGAGGATATGCTGACCCAGGCCGGTCTGCTGGCCGAGGGCGAGAGCCTCTACTCGGCGCACAACCTGAGCCTGCTGACCCACGTCTATGCCGGTCTGCGCGCCCACAAGCTGTTCCACCGCAACGTCGAGTACATCGTCCAGGACGGCCAGGTCCTGCTGATCGACGAGCACACCGGTCGTACCATGCCGGGCCGCCGCCTGTCCGAGGGTCTGCACCAGGCCATCGAAGCGAAGGAAAACCTGAACATCCAAGCCGAGAGCCAGACCCTGGCTTCGACCACCTTCCAGAACTACTTCCGCCTCTACACCAAGCTGTCCGGCATGACCGGTACCGCTGACACCGAGGCCTTCGAGTTCGCCCAGATCTACAACCTCAATGTGATGGTCATTCCGCCGAACAAGCCATTGGCGCGCAAGGACTTCAACGACTTGGTGTACCTGACCGCCGACGAGAAGTACGCCGCGATCATCGCCGACATCAAGGAAAGCATGAAGCAGGGGCGTCCGGTGCTGGTCGGTACCGCCACCATCGAGACCTCCGAGCACATGTCTAACCTTCTGAAAAAGGAAGGTATCGACCACAAGGTGCTCAACGCCAAGTATCACGAAAAAGAAGCCGAGATCATCGCCCAGGCCGGTGCGCCAGGTGCGCTGACCATCGCCACCAACATGGCCGGCCGTGGTACCGACATTCTGCTGGGCGGCAACTGGGAGGCAGAAGTCGCCGCCCTGGAAAACCCGAGCGCCGAGCAGATCGCCCAGATCAAGGCCGACTGGCAGAAGCGCCACCAACAGGTGATCGAAGCCGGTGGCCTGCATGTGATCGCGTCCGAGCGTCACGAGTCCCGTCGTATCGACAACCAGCTGCGTGGTCGTGCCGGTCGTCAGGGCGACCCGGGCTCCAGCCGCTTCTACCTGTCGCTCGAAGACAGCCTGATGCGTATCTTTGCCTCCGACCGCGTGAAGAACTTCATGAAGGCGCTGGGCATGCAGTCCGGCGAGGCCATCGAACACCGCATGGTCACCAATGCCATTGAGAAGGCCCAGCGCAAGGTCGAGGGTCGCAACTTCGACATCCGTAAGCAGTTGCTCGAATACGACGATGTGGCCAACGAACAGCGCAAGGTGATCTACCACATGCGCAACAGCCTGCTGGCCGCCCAGAACATCGGTGACACCATCGCCGAGTTCCGCCAGGAAGTGCTCGATGCCACCATCAGCCAGCACATCCCGCCGCAATCGCTGCCTGAGCAGTGGGACGTGGCAGGCCTGGAGGCTGCGCTGGCCAGTGATTTCGCCATCAAGCTGCCGATCCAGCAGTGGCTCGACGAGGACGAGCGCCTCTACGAAGAGACCCTGCGCGAGAAGCTGCTCCACGAAATCACCAATGCCTATAACGAGAAGGAGGACCAGGCTGGCATCGATGCCCTGCGCACCTTCGAGAAGCAGATCCTGCTGCGCGTGCTGGACGACCTGTGGAAAGACCACCTGTCGACCATGGACCACCTGCGCCACGGTATCCACCTGCGTGGCTATGCGCAGAAGAACCCGAAGCAGGAGTACAAGCGCGAATCCTTCGCTTTGTTCCAGGAGCTGCTGGAGTCGATCAAGCGCGATACCATCCGCGTGCTCTCCCACGTTCAGGTTCGCCGCGAGGATCCGGCCGAAGAAGAAGCCCGTCTGCGCCGCGAAGCCGAGGAACTGGCTCAGCGCATGCAGTTCCAGCATGCTGCCGCTCCTGGCCTGGAAAGCGAGCAGCAGCTCGCCGAGGAAGGCGCCGAGGTGGCTGTGGCTGCCGCGCCGGTACGCAACGAGCAAAAGATGGGTCGCAACGAGCCGTGCTGGTGCGGTTCGGGCAAGAAGTTCAAGCACTGCCACGGTCAGATCGAGTGATCGAACAGCCCTGGCACTGACTGTTGATCAGGGCTGCTTTGCAGCCCACCGCGACACAAGGCCGCTACCACAGGTGCAGCGCTTGACTCCAAAGCGCCGCAACCTTGTGGTAGCGGCCTTGTGTCGCAAAAGGGCCGCATAGCGGTCCCGCTCTTCCATCACCGCGTTGGCCGCCATTAAGATCGTGCGGCATCGCCACATCCCCCTTTGGTTTCTCTAGGAGCGCTTACATGGCTGTTGGTCTTGGTCCTTTGCCCACCCTGCACCCGGTTCCCGGTTTCGAACTCGGCATCGCCTCGGCGGGTATCAAGCGCCCTGGGCGCAAGGACGTGGTGGTGATGCGTTGCGCCGAAGGCTCCAGCGTCGCCGGTGTGTTTACCCTCAACGCCTTCTGTGCAGCGCCTGTGATCCTGTCCAAGCAGCGCGTGCAGGGCACCGTGCGCTACCTGCTGACCAACACCGGCAACGCCAACGCCGGTACCGGCGCACCGGGCCTGGCCGCTGCCGAGCGCACCTGCGCCAAGCTGGCGGAACTGGCGGGCGTGGATGCCAGCGCTGTGCTGCCGTTTTCCACTGGCGTGATCGGCGAGCCGCTGCCGGTCGAGAAGATCGAGGGTGCGCTGCAGGCTGCCCTGGATGACCTGTCGGAAAACAACTGGGCCGAGGCCGCTACCGGCATCATGACCACCGACACCCTGCCCAAGGGCGCCAGCCGCCAGTTCCAGCACGACGGCGTGACTGTCACCGTGACCGGCATCAGCAAGGGCGCCGGGATGATCCGTCCGAACATGGCCACCATGCTCGGCTACATCGCCACCGACGCCAAGGTGGCTCCTGCGGTGCTCAAGGATCTGCTGCTCGATGGCGCCAACAAGTCGTTCAACCGCATCACCATCGACGGTGACACCTCGACCAACGACTGCTGCATGTTGATCGCGACCGGCAAGGCCGATCTGCCGGAAGTCACCCAGGCCAGCGGTGCGCTGTTCGAAGCCCTGAAAAAGGCTGTCTTCGAGGTGTGCATGGAAGTGGCCCAGGCTATCGTTCGCGACGGTGAAGGCGCGACCAAGTTCGTTACCGTTCAGGTCAACGGTGGTGGCAATCACCAGGAGTGCCTGGACGTCGGCTACGCCGTAGCCCACTCGCCGCTGATCAAGACCGCGCTGTTCGCCTCCGACCCCAACTGGGGCCGCATCCTTGCCGCTGTCGGCCGTGCCGGCGTGCCCGCACTGGATGTCAGCCTGATCGACGTGTTCCTTGATGACGTGTGCATTGCCAGCAAGGGCGGCCGCAGCCCGAGCTATACCGAGGACCAGGGCGCCAAGGTGATGGCCCAGGAGGAAATCACCATTCGCATCGAGCTTGGCCGTGGCCAATGCAGCGAAACCATCTGGACCACCGACCTGTCCCACGAGTATGTGAAGATCAACGCCGAATACCGCACCTGATTCATAGGACTCTATGGCCTCTTCGCGGGTAAACCCGCTCCCACGGAGCCTGTGCAAGCTCTGTGGGAGCGGGTTCGCCCGCGAAGCTCTGCAAAGCAGCCCCTAGTATTCCGATCCAATGGAGCCGAACCATGAGCTATCACCTGATCATCGGCGACAAGCTGTATTCATCCTGGTCGCTACGCGGTGCCCTGGCCCTCGAGCTGGCTGGCGTGCCGTATGAAGAAACGTTGATCACCCTCAACCAGCCCGATACCCGCAAACGTCTTCTCGAATTCTCCGCTACCGGCAAGGTGCCGCTGCTCAAGACCGAGCACGGCGTCATCGCCGACTCTTTGGCCATCGCCGAATACCTTGCCGAACGTCATCCCGAGGCCCAGCTGTGGCCGGCGGACATCGCTGCCCGTGCCCAGGCGCGTTCAGCGTGTGCGCAGATGCACAGTGGTTTCATGGCGCTGCGCAGCACGATGCCGTTCGATCTGTCGCGCGATGAAGCGCTGGAAAACATGCCGCTGGACGTGCAAGTCGATATCGACCGAATCGTTGCCCTGTGGTCTGAGTGCCGGCTGGCAGCCAAGGAGCCTGGGCCGTTCCTGTTCGGCAAGCCGAGCCTGGCCGATGCGTTCTTCGCGCCGGTGGCGGTGCGTCTGCGCACCTACCGCGTCGAAGTTCCGGCCGAAGCGGCCGCTTACATTGAAACCATTTATCAATGGCCGGCCTTCCAGGCCTGGCAGAAGGCTGGTCTGGCGGAGCGAGAAGGGTGAAACGGATTCATGTTGTTGCGGCGGTCATTCGTGGCGCCGACGGGCGCATCTTGATTGCCCGACGCGCCGATACCCAGCACCAGGGCGGCCTGTGGGAGTTCCCGGGCGGCAAGGTGGAAGAGGGGGAGGCCGTCGAGGCGGCGCTGGCGCGCGAGTTGCGCGAAGAGCTGGGTATCGAGGTGACGGGCTCTCGACCACTTATCAAGGTCAGCCACGACTACCCGGACAAACAGGTGCTGCTGGATGTCCGTGAGGTGGATGCCTTCATCGGCCAACCCCATGGTGCCGAGGGCCAGCCCCTGGCCTGGGTGGCGCCGCGGGACCTTGGGCAATACGAATTCCCTGAGGCCAACAAGCCGATCGTCGCTGCCGCGCGACTGCCGGACCAGTACCTGATCACCCCTGATGGCCTGGAGGCGCCCGAATTGCTGCGCGGCATCCAGAAGGCCATTGCAGCAGGCATCCGCCTGATCCAGCTGCGTGCGCCGGACATGTACGACCCCAAATACCGTGATGTGGCGGTGGATGCGGTCGGGCTGTGTGCCGGCAAGGCCCAGCTGATGCTCAAGGGGCCGTTGGAGTGGCTGGGCGACTTCCCGTCGGCGGGTTGGCACCTGACGTCCGCGCAACTGCGCAAGTACGCCGCCAATGGGCGGCCGTTCCCGAAGACGCGCTGGTTGGCCGCTTCGTGCCACAACGCTGAAGAGCTGGCCCTGGCCGAGCAGATGGGGGTGGACTTCGTCACTTTGTCGCCGGTGCAGGCGACCCAGACTCATCCAGAAGCTACGCCGTTGGGCTGGGAGGAGGCTGGTCGGTTGATCCAGGGGATCAATCATCCGGTGTTCCTGCTGGGAGGGGTCGGAGCCGGGGAGCGGGAGCGTGCCTGGGCAACTGGTGCCCAAGGCGTTGCAGGCATCCGGGCGTTCTGGCCGCAGGCTTGATCTCGGTCATCCGCGGGTAAACCCGCTCCCACAAGGGGCACCGCCAACCCTGTGTGAGCGGGTTTAACCGCGATATCAGGCCTGCGGTTTGGCCGCAGCCTGCCACAGCACCTCTGCGACCCCTTGGCGACGCCCGATGATCCGCGCTGCGACGAACAACAGATCGGACAGCCGGTTGATGTATGCCAAGCCCACCCCTTCCAGCGGCTCGATGGCATTCAGCTGCTGGCATCGACGCTCTGCGCTGCGCGCCTGGCTTCTGCACACATGGGCCTGGGCCACCAGCGCCGAGCCACTGGGCAGGATGAAGTTCTTCAGGGGGCCGAGTTCCTCGTTCCAGCGGTCGATGGCCGCTTCCAGCCGCTCTACTTCGACTTGGTCCAAGGCTTGATAGCTGGGCATCGCCAGTTCGCCGCCCAGGTCGAACAGTCGGTGCTGACAAGGCGCCAAAGTCTCGATCAACTCCTCCAGCCCTTCGCTTTGCAGCCCGGCGAGCAGCACGCCCAGTTGACTGTTGAGGCTGTCCACCTCGCCGATCGCCTCGATCCGCGGATGATCCTTGGGCACCCGACGACCGTCGCCAAGGCCTGTTTCGCCCTTGTCGCCCGTGCGGGTGTAGATCTTCGACAGCCGATAGCCCATGTCATGCCTCCGTGTTGGCCGACGCCATCGGTGCCGGCTGGCCGAGGGGCAGGCGCAGGGTGAAACAGGTGCCCTGGCCGGGTGCGGAGTGAACCTCCATCTGCCCCTTGTGGTTGTTGGTGATGATGAAGTACGAAACCGACAGGCCAAGCCCTGTGCCCTGGCCGATCTCCTTGGTGGTGAAGAACGGTTCGAAGGTGCGTTTGCGCACCGATTCGGGCATGCCGACGCCGTTGTCTTCAACCTGGATTTCCGCCCAGGGCGGGTTAAGTCGGGTACGCAGGACAATACGCCCAGGTTCGGCTGGTTGCGGCCGTTGGTGGATGGCTTGGGCGGCATTCTTGAGCAGGTTCAGCAGTACTTGCTCCAGCTCATTGGCGGTGCAGGGCACCGGCCCCAACGCGGGGTCGAACTGGCGCACGATGTTTTGCCCCTTGAAGTCGAAACCGACCGTCAGGTCGAAGTCGTTGCCCGCGATTTCCACGGCCTGGTCTATTAGTGCCGGCAAGTCGCAGGGCACCAGTTGTCGGTTGCTTCGGCGGCTGAAGCTGAGCATGTGGGTAACGATCTTCGCCGCCCGCGCCCCGGCCTGTTGGATGCCGTCGAGCAACTGCGGTACGTCGCGACTTTCGAGGTAGCGGTTGACGGTCGCCAGGTCGATGTCCAGCTCTGCGGCCTGCTCCTGGTTGCGTGGCAGCTCAGGCGATAGCCGTCGGCGAATGTTCTGCACGTTGTGCAGGATGGCACCGAGCGGGTTATTGATCTCATGTGCCATGCCGGCGGCCAGTCCCCCCACCGACAGCATTTTCTCCGATTGCACCATCATCTCCTCAAGCGACAGGCGCTGGGTGATGTCGTCGATTCGAATCACTACGCCGCGGCCGCCGCCGCCGGTCAGGGGGTAGAAGGTCAGGGCATAGTGGCGCAGGTCCTCGCCCTTGGGCCAGGTGACCCGTTCGATTTTCGCCACTCGGTGTTTCTCGACGCTTTCCTTGAGCTGTGGGAGGAACGGCTTGAGCGGTTCGAAGGCGATGAAGATCGGCTGGTTCAGCGCCTCATCCAGGGGCGTGCCCGAGAGCACGGTCGCTTCGTGGTTCCATTGGGTCACGTAGAGCTGCTCGTCCAGGGCGATCAGGGCCGAGGGCATGGAGTCGATGATGCTGTTGAGGTAGTTCTGAAAGCCTGTAAGTTTTTTCTCGATCTTGCTGCGCACCTGGACTTCCAGCTCCAGCTTGCGGTTGGTATGTCGGGTTTCCTCGGCCAGGCCCTGGGCCTGGTCATAGGCCATCTGGAACTCATCGCGCGTGCGCTTGAGCTGCTGCTCGCGCGCCTCGATGCGCGAGAGCATGGTATTGAACGCCTCGGCCAGGCTGCCGATCTCGTCGTCGTTGCCTCGCTGGGCGCGCAGGGCGTAGCTCTCCTCGCGGGTGACCTGACGGCTGAGCTCTTCTAGCTGGTTGATCGGCTGGGTGATGAGGCGCTTGATCTGCCGGGCAATGACCATCCACAGCAGGATGCTGAACACCAGGATCGCCAGGCTGGCGGTCAGGGTGCCGGTGTAGAAGGCCACGGGCAGTTCGCTGCTGGCCACCAACAACAGGTGCGCTGGCGGGCCTCCGTCGCGAGGCAGGCGGATCAGCTGGGTGCTGCGAAACTCCATCAGGCGCCAGCCATCGATGTTGCGAAAGCGCTTGGGCAGCGCCAGCGGCTCGCCATGTTGCAGTTGGGCCAGCATGCGCCCATCGCTGCCGTACAAGGCCGCCGCGCGCAAGGGGGTGTAGCTGTCCAGCGCCTTGAGCAGTGCCGTGGCCGTTTGCGGTGAGTCGCCGGCGCGGGCCGACAGCTGCGGGTTGGACACCAGCCGACCGATGGTCTGCAGGGCCTGGGGCGCCATGCTTTCCTGGGTGATCCAGTAGGCGGCGCTGATGAACGTCAGGTTGGCCACCAGCAGGATGGTGACCAGCAATACCAGCAGGGCCGCCAGCAGCTTCTGCCCGACCGGGAGATTTTCCAGGCGTTGGCGCAAGGTCATGGGCGAGGGCGTGTCCTCTGTGCGGTTGAAGGGCCAGCGTCAGTCGCTGGGCAGGCCACGGGCCTTCAAGTTATCGACCAGGCGCTGGTGCAACTGTTCCAGGTGCGGCAGCTCCAGGCCATGGCGGGCAGCGGCCCGGCAGGCGTGGCCAAGCAGGTAGTGCACTTCGGTGCGACGGCCATGGCGTACATCCTGGTACATGGAAGAGTAGTTGGCCGCAGTGGCCAGGATCACCCGTTGCACCTGTTCATCCAGCCCCTCGGCGGCTTCTGGCTGGCCGCAGCGACGTAGCAGATCGGCCAGTTCGACGCACAGGGTGGAGACCTCCCCCAGGTGTGCCAGCAGACCACCGTTGTGGCAGTCGTGGAGTACGGTCAGCGGGTTGATTGCGCAATTGAGTGCCAGTTTGCGCCATAGGCGGGTAAGGATATCCACCGTCCATTCGGCGGGGATGGCAGCATCGTGCAAATCGTCGAACCATTCCGGAACCGACGGGTTCACGGGATCGCCCAGCCAGTTGAAGCCTTGCCCGGCAAAGCGCACGCGCCAATCGTCTTCACGGAAGGCGCCTTCGGTACTGGAGGCGAAGATGCAACGGGCGTGAGGCACCTGATCGGCCACTTCATCCTGGCTGCCCAGGCCGTTCTGCAGCAGCACCAATTCGGCGCCCTCGGCCAGGCGAGGCGCCAGACGGGCGATGGCAGGCGCGGCGTCATACGCCTTGCAGGCCACCAGCAGGCGGTGAATGGGCGCGTGGGCCTGGTCGGTTTCGGCGGGAATCGCGTAGTGGCTGGTCTGGTCCTGCTCCAGCAAGGTCAGGCCGCCGGCGGCCTCGTACGCGGCCAGGCGCTGCCCGTCACGCAGTATCAGGCGGACCGCCTTGCCCGCGCGGGCCAGGCGACAGGCCCAGAGGCTGCCGAGGCTACCGGCGCCGAGAATATGCCAGGTGCTGCTCATCTGCGTTTCGCAACCCGTTATAATGAGTCCGCATTTTAACCGTCAAACCTGGCGCGCTCCATCCGACCGAGCGCGCTTTTATTTTTGGAGAACAACCATGCCTTCGTTCGACGTGGTATCGGAACTGGACAAGCACGAAGTCACCAACGCCGTGGACAACGCGGTGAAGGAACTGGACCGTCGCTACGACCTCAAGGGCAAGGGCAGCTTCGAGTTCAAGGACAAGGAGCAGACCGTGCTTCTGACCGCCGAGGCGGAGTTCCAGCTCGAGGCGATGATCGAGATCCTTCGCCTGGCCCTGGTCAAGCGCAAGATCGACGTCAAGTGCCTGGAAGTCAAGGACGCCTATCCCTCGGGTAAGGAAATGAAGCAGGAGGCCAAGTTCCGCGAGGGCATCGACAAGGACCTGGCCAAGAAGATCGTCGCCACCATCAAGGACGGCAAGCTGAAGGTCCAGGCAGCCATCCAGGGCGAGCAGGTGCGCGTCACCGGGAAGAAGCGTGACGACCTGCAGGAAGCCATCGCCCTGCTGCGCACCAAGGAATTCGACATGCCGCTGCAGTTCAACAACTTCCGCGACTGATCAGGTATCGCAGGAACCTTGATGGCGTATTGATGTCCATGGGTCCCTGAGGCCGCGGAACTTCCGCGGCCTGTTTTTTCGTGTATGTGTCATCCGGCATCAGGAGATGAATATGGATTTGAACGCTGAAGTCGATCAGCTGGTCCGCCAATCGCAGACCTGGATCCCTTTGATCATGGAATACGGCAGCCGTGTGGCGCTCGCGCTGGTGACCTTGGCCATCGGTTGGTGGGTCACCAACAAGCTCAGCGCCCGCCTGGGCAAGCTGGTTGGGATGCGCAACCCTGATCCGGCGCTGCAAAGCTTCATCAGTACCATCGCCAACATCGTGCTGAAGATACTGCTGGCGATCAGCGTGGCTTCGATGATCGGCATCGAGACCACCTCGTTCGTGGCGGCCATCGGTGGTTCCGCCCTGGCCATCGGCCTGGCCCTGCAGGGTAGCCTGGCGAACTTCGCTGGCGGCGTGCTGATCTTGCTGTTCCGCCCGTTCCGTATCGGCGACTGGATCGAAGCCCAGGGCGTGAGCGGCACCGTCGACAGTATCCAGATCTTCCACACCGTGCTGCGCACCGGTGATAACAAGACCGTGATCATGCCCAACGGCAGCTTGTCCAACGGTATCGTCACTAACTTCAACCGCCAGCCCACCCGCAAGGTCGTCTTTGATGTGGGCGTCGATTATGACGCTGACCTGCAGAAAGCCCGCAATGTCCTGCTGGATCTGGCCAAGGATCCACGGGTCTTGCAGGATCCCGCCCCGCAGGCGGTGATCTCCACCTTGGGCGACAGTGCAATCACCGTGTCCCTGCGTGTGTGGGTCAAGACCGCCGATTATTGGGATGTGATGTTCATGCTCAACGAACATGCTCGTGATCGCCTCAAGGCCGAAGGCATCGACATTCCCTTCCCGCAGCGGGTTATCCGCGTGGTGCAGGAGGCGGCTGTGCAGTAAGCTGCATCGCACGACGTACCCATCGCGGGGCAAGCCCGCTCCTACTGATGCAGCGCAAGCGTTCAGCGTGCGTTCGATCGGTGGAGCCGGGCTTGTCCCGCGATGCGTTTTCTCTCCATTACACTTGTTCACAGCCTGATCCTGTCATTTCTGGCATATAGGCTGATCCCTCCCGTTTCCAGCTGTTTTTCATCATGAAGCCATTGCTGCATATCACGCCCCTGCGAGCCTTGCTGTTCGCACTGACCCTGGCCCTGTTCGAATTGCTGACGTACCTCGCCAGCGATGCGGTCATGCCCGCCATGCCCGTGGTGGTCGATGACCTCAAGGCCAGCCCCGAGTACATACCCCACGCCCTGAACCTGTACCTGCTCGGTGGTGTGCTGTTGCAATGGCTGATCGGCCCGCTGGCCGATCGTTACGGTCGTCGCCCGCTGTTGCTGGCCGGCTGTGCGTTCTTTGGCGTGGCTTGCGTGGCCACCTACTGGGTACATGACATCGGCCTGTTCAATCTGCTGCGCTTGTTGCAGGGCGTTGGTCTGGGCTTCGTCGTCACGGTCAGCTACCCGGCGCTGAACGAGGCCTTCAGCGAAGCCGATGCGGTACGCATGATGGCCTTGTTGGCCAACATTGCCCTGCTGTCGCCGCTATTGGGCCCGTTGGTGGGCACCTTGCTGTTGCAATGGCTGGACTGGCGCTGGTTGTTCCTGGCGTTCGCCGCTGGCGCGGTGCTGACCTGGCTGCTGCTGTACCGGTTGATGCCAGAGACCCTGGGCGTGGAGCGGCGCGATGGCTCGCGGTTGCCCTTCACGCCGATTCACCTGTTGCCGTTGCTGGCGGGTTATGGCCAGTTGCTGGCCAACCGCCGCTTCGTGGCGGGCAGCGCGGCACTGGGCTTGGTGGGCTTGCCCCTGATCGGTTGGATCGGCCTGTCGCCTGTGCTGTTGATCAGCGACGAGGGCCTGAGCACGATGGAATATGCGCTGTGGCAATTGCCAGTGTTTGGCGGGTTGATTCTGGGCAACTTGATCATCAACCGCATCGCCGACCGCTATCCGTTGCCCAGCCTGGTGCGCGGCGCGCTGTGGCCCTACCTGGCGGGGCTGTGCCTGATGGTCGTGGCCACCTGGACCTGGCCGACGGTGACCAGCCTGGTCGCGGGGATGTCCCTGTATGCCTTGGGCCTGGGTGTGGCCAATGCGGTCCTGTACCGCATGACACTATTCTCCAGCGAGCAGAGCAAGGGGCTAGTATCGGCCATGCTGGGCATGATCACTATTGCCCTGTTGGGGCTCGGTGGCGCGTTGCTGGCGATGTTGGGGGCGGGGGCGAGCCTGCTGCACTTCGCTTTGGCGGCAGGTATTGCCGGGGCACTGGCGCTGTGGCCGTTGTGGTACGTGGTGGGTGGGCGCCGGGACGAAGGGGCCGTGGCCTAGGCTCCGTACGAAATATATCCGCATTCGCTGAAAAGCAGACCCTGGGTTTTTGGGGGCACATGGCGGCCCCTGTTCCTCAAGGGCGCTCGGCCGCGGAGTCTTCCACCGGCGCCTGTTTGCCTCGGCCGGCTTCCTGATGCCAGTGCAAGGCGATCAGGATCAGGGTCGGCACGCCGAGCAGGGCGGTGATCAGGAAGAAGTCGTGGTAGCCGAACTTCTCCACCAGCACGCCCGAATAGCCACCGATCAAGCGTGGTAGCAACAGCATGATCGAGCTCAGCAAGGCGTACTGGGTCGCCGAGAATTTCAGGTTGGTCAGGCTCGACAGATAGGCGACGAAGGCTGAGGTGGCGAGGCCCGAGCTGAAGTTGTCCAAAGAGATGGTGACCACCAGCATCTCCAAGTTCGGGCCCATATCAGCCAGCATCAGGAACAGGATGTTGGTCGCCGCCGACGCCGCGCCGCCGATGAACAGGATCGGCAGGATGCCGAAGCGCACGATCAACAGCCCACCGATACCCGCGCCGACCAGGGTCATGATCAAGCCGAAGATCTTGCTGACACTGGCGATCTGGTCCTTGGTAAAGCCTTGGTCGATGTAGAACACGTTGGCCATCACGCCCATCACGGTATCCGACATGCGATAGGTCGCGATCAGGCCCAACAGCAGCAGCGCCTGCCAGCGATAGCGCAGGATGAAGTCGTTGACCGGTGTCAGCACCGGCGCCAGGCCTCGGCGGCCCAGGGACGACAGGCAGGCCCAGGTCAGTAGCACATAGAGAATCAGGCGCAGGAAGGCACGGTCCTCGATCAGCAGGTCCAGAACCGTCGCGTCGCCGGAAATCACGCTGGACCATCCGGTATTGAACATCTGGGTGAAACTCGCCGGTACCGACACCAGCAGGATGATCAGCACGAACACCGACGCCAGCTGGTGCACGAGCCCATAGCGCGCCGCCGACAGTTGGGTGCGCATGGGCACCGGCGGCTCGCGCATCACCAGCGTGGTGAACACTGCTGGCAGCATCAGCACGCCGAACAGCACGTAGGTGCCGGTCCAGGCCTGATGCAGGTAGCTGAAGCCGGTGGAACCGAACCATTCGGCGAAGAACAGTGCGCCGGCGGTGGCGAGCAGAGCGGCGACCCGGTAACCGGCCATGTAACTGGCGGCAAGGGCGGCCTGGCGTTGGTCGTCGGCGATTTCCAGGCGGTAGGCATCGACGGCGATGTCCTGGGTGGCCGAGGCAAATGCCACCAGCACGGCCAGGGCAATCAACCAGGAAAGATGCTTTTGCGGGTCGCACAGGCCCATGCCGACCAGGCCGATCATCACCAGCATCTGCGACAGCAGCAGCCAAGAGCGGCGACGGCCCAGAGCGCCGAGCACTGGCAGGCGCCATTGGTCGAGCAAGGGTGACCAGACCCATTTGAAGGCGTAGGCCAGGCCGATCAGGCTGGCGTAGCCGATGGTTTCGCGGGCAACACCGGCTTCCCGGAGCCAGACCGACAACGTCGAGAACACCAGCATGTAGGGCAGGCCGGCGGCGAAGCCGAGCAACAAAAGCACCAAGGTCGACGGGCTGGCATAGGCAGCGAGCGCAGCGCGCCAGGTTTTACGGGGCATGGGCCAACATCTGCCTCAAGTTTGCGAAAACAAAACGCGCACTCTAACCGCTGTGCTCCATTGGACGCCAGCCGTGACGCGACATATCCACGCGATTGTTTCTGACTGTAACGCCTTCTGCACGCAATCGTGCGCGCTGTTCGTCTCCTGACGGGGTACCCAACGCCAGGCTCAGGCGACCACCGGCACCGAGCACCCGATGCCAGGGCAGGCGGGTGTCCGCAGGCAGTTGCCCGAGAGTGCGACCCACCCAGCGCGCCGCGCGGCCCAGCCCCGCGAGCTCGGCCAGCTGACCGTAGCTGACCACCTTGCCGGGTGGAATCTCGCCGAGCACCGAGTACAGCGCCATTCGTCGGGCCTGGGCATCGTCCGCTGGGGCATGTGAGGCGCCGGACATCAAAGGGCCCCTGGCCTGCAGATGAAAGCGGACCAATGGTCGGGATAAATGAGAGTGGAACTCAACGGCATGGTCTGGGTCTGTCCTTGCTCTGGTCGTGGCGATCTGGATAATGCCCGGCTTTTTTCGTCAAATCGAACCTGTAGTCAGCTTATGTATTCTAGAACCCTGCTTTTCATTCTTGCTGTGTTGTCCTGCGTGCCGGCGTTTGCCGACACGGTATGGATGAAAAACGGTGACAGGCTCAGTGGCACGATCAAGGTCTTCGATGGTGGCAAGCTGTTGTTGCAAACCACTTACGGCGGCGCCATCGCCTTGGACTGGAAGCAAGTGCAGACCCTGGAAAGCGACCAGGAACTGCTGGTCAAGCAGGACGCCTATACCGGTGAAAAGGCCAAGTCGCTCAAGGCCGCCGAGCCCGGCAAGGTCACCCTGGCCAATGGCGATGCCCCCAAGACGGTGGACCTTGCCAGCATCGAGCAGATCATGAAGCCCCAGCCGCTGGTCGAAGATTTCCTGTGGAAGGGCAATGTGGACCTGGCCATGGACTACAAGCGCGCCGAGAACGATACCGACGACTACGACATCAGCTTCAAGACCACTGCCCGCCACGGCCGCTGGCGGCACAACGCCGAAGGCGAATACAACCGCGAGACCAAGGACGAAGTCACCACCACCAACAACTGGAGCGCCGAATACGCACTGGACCGCTTCATCACCGACAAGTGGTTCTGGCAGGGGCGTGTGGAATACAAGCGTGACCATGTCGAGGACCTGGCTCGCCAGCGCACCGTGGGTACTGGCCCGGGCTACCAGTTCTGGGACGACGAGTTGGGCGCCTTCTCCCTTGGCACGCTCATCAACCGCACGGATTTCGAGTACCGCGATGGCGGCAAGGACAACTTCTATTCCGCTGCCGTGAAGTGGGACTACAACCGCTATCTCATCGGCAAGCGTGTCGAGCTGTTCACCAGCGGCGAGGTGGGCAAGCCGTTTGGGAGCGTGGCCAACTATGCGCTGGATGCAGAGGCTGGCCTGCGCTACAAAGTCACCGACTGGGCCTCGCTCAACCTCAAGGCAGAGAAAGACATCATCAGCGGCACGCGTGACAGCGACCTGGACAAGACCCGCTACACCGCAGGCTTTGGCGTCACTTGGTAACCGCCAGGGCTGCCGCACAGCCTTTCGCGAAGAGGACGCCCAGGAGCAGGGCCGTGCTCCCAGGCGAGTGGTGAATCTATGGCACCCGACAGGGATAATGCTTATCTTGTCAGCCAACCAGTCCGCCACCAGGAGCGCCTTTCGTGAGTGACAACGCCCTGCGCCCCGCCCGGGAACTCCTGCTCAAGGAATACCGCGGCGTGCTTTCGACCCATTCCAAGTCCATGCCCGGCTATCCGTTCGGCTCCGTGGTGCCGTACTGCCTGGACGCCGAGGGCCATCCACTGATCCTCATCAGCCGCATCGCCCAGCACACGCACAACCTTAACAAAGATGCCAAGTGCTCACTGCTGGTGGGCGAGCGCGATGCCGAGGATGTCCAGGCAGTAGGGCGCCTGACGGTGATGGCCGAGGCGCACAAGCTCACCGACGAGGCGGCCATCGAGGCGGCGGCAGAGCGTTATTACCGTTACTTCCCCGAAGCGGCCAACTATCACAAGGCCCATGATTTCGATTTCTGGGTGCTTCAGCCAGTGCGCCACCGCTACATCGGCGGCTTCGGCGCAATCCACTGGCTCGACCAGGTCACCTTGGCCAACCCCTTCGCCGGCAAGGTCGAGGCGAGCATGATCGAGCACATGAACAGTGATCACGCCAATGCCATTGCGCATTACGTAGCGCTGACCGATCTGCCGCGCACCGCACCCGCCGAGATGGTCGGCATCGACAGCGAGGGTATGCACCTGCGCATCGGCCAAGGTATCCACTGGTTGGCTTTCCCCCATGTTTGCAACACGCCGATACAGGTTCGCGAAGCCTTGGTCTTGCTGGCCCGCGCCGACCAATGGCCGGCCACGGCGAAGGTCGAGGGTTGAAATGGCGAGCCTACGCATCCATCTGATGGTCGTAATGGAAGGTTTTCTTCCGCCGAGGATCCTTTGATGCGTGCTTTTCTGTTGCTGTTTCTGATTTTTCCGGTGCTGGAGCTGTTCGTCTTCGTCAAGGTCAGCGCCGCTATCGGTTTCTTCCCGGCGCTGCTGCTGATCATCGCCGGTTCCGCGTTGGGTGTGCTGGTCATGCGGGTGGCCGGGCTGGCCACCGCCCTGCGTGCCCGCGAGAGTCTGCAGCGCGGCGAGCTGCCCGCCGAGGACATGTTCCAGGGCATGATGCTGGCGCTGGGCGGTGGCCTGCTGTTGCTGCCGGGTTTCATCAGCGACGTGTTGGGCCTGCTGTGCCTGTTGCCTTTCACCCGTCATCTCGCTGCACGCAAGATGCGCCAGCGCGCCGAAGCCCAGGCCATGCGCCAGCGGGCCTTCCAGGACGACCCATTCCAGTCGCGTCCCCACGATGCCGGCCATCGCCCCAATGTGATCGAGGGTGAGTACGAGCGGCACGATAAGTAACGCTCCAGGGGCCGCATCGCTTTTTCAAGCCGATGAAAAATTTTCCGAGCCAAGCCTTGTAATTGATTTTGCCGACCACATGTATGGGTCACCGCAAGGTTTCTGGTGGCGACACCAGACATATATACGGGGCTCGTCCCGTGCGAGCCCTGACCGGCAACGCCGGACCGTATCAACCCGCCGGTATCGACACCGGCCGATGAAAACCACAATTTGGGAGAGATCGACAATGAAGCTTCGTCCTCTGCATGACCGCGTCGTCATCCGTCGCAGCGAAGAAGAATCGAAAACCGCTGGCGGTATCGTCCTGCCGGGTTCGGCCGCTGAAAAACCAAACCGCGGCGAAGTCGTCGCCGTCGGCACCGGTCGCATCCTGGACAACGGCGAAGTTCGTGCCCTGGCCGTCAAAGTGGGTGACAAAGTGGTCTTCGGCCCTTACTCGGGCAGCAACACCGTCAAAGTCGACGGCGAAGACCTGCTGGTGATGAGCGAGAACGAAATCCTCGCTGTCGTCGAAGGCTGATTCCCCTCCCGGTTTCCAGAAGCATTCTAGAATTCAAGGATTAAACGATCATGGCTGCTAAAGACGTAAAATTCGGCGATTCCGCCCGTAAAAAAATGCTGGTTGGCGTTAACGTTCTGGCTGACGCAGTAAAAGCGACCCTGGGCCCGAAAGGCCGTAACGTTGTCCTGGCCAAGAGCTTCGGCGCTCCGACCATCACCAAGGACGGCGTTTCCGTCGCCAAGGAAATCGAGCTGAAAGACGCCTTCGAGAACATGGGCGCCCAGCTGGTCAAGGAAGTCGCTTCCAAGGCCAACGACGCTGCCGGTGACGGCACCACCACCGCTACCGTTCTGGCTCAGGCCATCGTCAACGAAGGCCTGAAGGCCGTTGCTGCCGGCATGAACCCGATGGACCTCAAGCGCGGCATCGACAAGGCCACTGCTGCCATCGTCGCCGAGCTGAAGAGCCTGTCCAAGCCTTG
The DNA here is from genome assembly GCF_051913525.1 of Pseudomonas sp. PKS. Taxonomy (NCBI): domain Bacteria; kingdom Pseudomonadati; phylum Pseudomonadota; class Gammaproteobacteria; order Pseudomonadales; family Pseudomonadaceae; genus Pseudomonas; species Pseudomonas sp. PKS. The sequence continues at coordinate 157,745 of NZ_JBEGDO010000008.1, forward strand.
CGCCGACTCCAAGGCCATCGCCCAGGTAGGTACCATCTCCGCCAACTCCGACAGCTCCATCGGTGAAATCATCGCCGAAGCCATGGAAAAAGTCGGTAAAGAAGGCGTGATCACCGTTGAAGAAGGCTCGGGCCTGGAAAACGAACTGTCCGTCGTAGAAGGCATGCAGTTCGACCGCGGCTACCTGTCGCCTTACTTCATCAACAAGCCGGACACCATGGTTGCCGAGCTGGAAGGCCCGCTGCTGCTGCTGGTCGACAAGAAGATCTCCAACATCCGCGAACTGCTGCCAGTGCTGGAAGCCGTTGCCAAAGCCGGTCGCCCGCTGCTGATCGTTGCTGAAGACGTCGAAGGCGAAGCCCTGGCTACCCTGGTCGTCAACAACATGCGCGGCATCGTCAAGGTTGCTGCTGTCAAGGCACCTGGTTTCGGCGACCGCCGCAAGGCCATGCTGCAGGACATCGCCACCCTGACCGGCGGCCAGGTCATCTCCGAAGAAATCGGCCTGACCCTGGAAACCACCACCCTGGAGCACCTGGGTAACGCCAAGCGCGTCATCCTGTCCAAGGAAAACACCACCATCATCGACGGCGCAGGTTCCGACGCTGACATCGAAGCACGCGTCAAGCAGATCCGTGCCCAGATCGAAGAAACCTCTTCGGACTACGACCGTGAGAAGCTGCAAGAGCGTCTGGCCAAGCTGGCTGGCGGTGTTGCCGTGATCAAGGTCGGTGCTGGCACCGAAGTCGAGATGAAAGAGAAGAAAGCCCGCGTTGAAGACGCCCTGCACGCTACCCGCGCAGCCGTCGAAGAAGGCGTGGTGCCTGGCGGTGGTGTTGCCCTGGTTCGCGCTCTGCAGGCCGTTGCCGAACTCAAAGGCGACAACGAAGACCAGAACGTCGGTATCGCCCTGCTGCGTCGCTCGGTCGAAGCGCCGCTGCGCCAGATCACTGCCAACGCCGGCGACGAGCCAAGCGTTGTCGCTGACAAGGTCAAGCAAGGTTCGGGCAACTACGGCTACAACGCCGCTACCGGCGAATACGGCGACATGATCGAGATGGGTATCCTGGACCCAGCCAAAGTCACCCGTTCGGCTCTGCAAGCCGCAGCTTCGATCGGTGGTCTGATGATCACCACCGAAGCCATGGTTGCCGACCTGCCGGAAGACAAGCCTGCTGCAGGCGGTATGCCTGACATGGGCGGCATGGGTGGCATGGGCGGCATGATGTAAGCCAGCCTCACCCGTAGCAAAAAAAGCCCCGCCTAGTGCGGGGCTTTTTCGTGGGTTGCGTTTTGCAATTGCAGTGCAGTCCTTCGCGGGTACAACACGGTCTTGCAGGCGCGGGCACACCCAAGGTGGGGATCTTGTGAGTCAGGCAACGCTGCGTTGAGGCATAGGCGCCAACGCAACGCCTCGGCGATAAAGCACCAGGTAGTAGCATCCCAACCCGATCAACCAGCAGAACACGGCTGTCCACACGTTGTGAGACAAGAAGTGCGCCCCCTGCAACATCCGACCGATGGATAGCACTGTGCCGGTCACGAACGCCACGGTGAACGCCGCACGGGCCAGGCGTGGACGACGGTCACGCAGGATAAAGAACAGGGCGAACAAGCTGAAACCGGTTGCGGCATGACCGCCAGGCCAGCAGCGGCCAGGCTTGTCGGTCTCAGGGCGGTGCTCCAGCAGTTTGCTGTAGGTTTCCTTGCCCCCGAACTGGCTCAGACTCCATGGGCACTGTACGGCGGTGACCGCCTTGAGCGGGGTGACGAAGGCCGTGGAGAGGCCGAGCGCCAACACCAGACAACCCAGTTCGCGACGCCAGCTGAATAGGCGCGACCAGAAGAAGCTGGCGATGAAGGCGACAATGGATAGCAAACCCATGATGATCACGATCTGCTTGACCCGGTCATGCAGGATGTTTTCCAGAAAGTAGCTGTGACGGCCGATGAACTCCCCGGCCACCGGGTCGAACGCCAGGTTGGCCACATCCATGTCCAAAGAGGTCCACTCAGTCAGGAGCAGGGCCACCACGGTGACCAGTGGAATGCCCAGATACAACCATAGGTTGATCGGGCGGGGGCGGATGGTTTCTTGCATGACGACTCCAGGGACGATAAATGCCGGTCATTGTCGCCCTACCGCTATCCCGGGTTCGTGAAGGATCAGTGAAAATTACGTCAGCAACGCCCAAATGCCGCCAAGGCTGGCGCGGCGTGGACGATGGCCTTAAGCTGCGCCTGCCGCGCAGAGCGAAAGCGTCGTACAGGAGAAACCGATGCGCATTCTACTGGTTGAAGACAACCGCGATATCCTCGCCAATCTGGCGGACTATCTGGGGATGAAAGGCTATACCGTCGACTGCGCCCAGGATGGTCTGTCCGGCCTGCACCTGGCCGCGACCGAGCACTACGACCTGATCGTCCTCGACATCATGTTGCCTGGGATCGATGGCTATACCCTGTGCAAACGCCTGCGCGAAGATGCCCGCCGTGATACCCCGGTGATCATGCTCACCGCCCGCGATCAGCTCGATGATCGCCTGCAGGGCTTCCGTTCCGGTGCCGACGATTACCTGCTCAAGCCTTTTGCCCTGTCGGAGCTGGCGGCGCGTATCGAGGCAGTGCTGCGACGCTCCCAGGGGGGCGGCCGACGCACGTTGCAGGTCGCTGATCTGAGCTACGACCTCGACACCCTGGAGGTCACCCGCCAGGGCCGCCTGCTCAAGCTCAACCCGGTCGGCCTCAAGCTGCTGGCCGTGCTGATGCAGAAGAGTCCGCACGTGCTGCGCCGCGAGGTGCTGGAAGAAGCCCTCTGGGGGGACGACTGCCCCGACAGCGACAGCTTGCGCAGCCATGTCCACCAGTTGCGTCAGGTCATCGACAAACCCTTCGAGAAACCTTTGCTGCATACCGTCCATGGCGTCGGCTATCGCCTCGCCGAGGGCCGCGATGGAGTTTAAGCAGAGCCTTGCCCAGCGCATCATCATCGCATTCGCGTTGATGAGCGCCTTGGTTGCGGGGGCGTTCGCCTTCGGGATCGTCGCGACTGTCCACCTCGTTGAAGAACGGCTGATTTCCGCTGTGCTCGGTGGAGACCTGCAACGCTTGCTGCGCATGGACAGCATCAGCGACTGGAGCCATCGGCCGCGTCCCGATCAACTGTTCTATTTCAGCGGGGGGCGTGACGACTTCGAGCTGCCAAAGGATTTGCGGCACTTGACCCCGGGTTTCCACGAGGTGTTCCGCGACCAGCTCTCCTACCACGCCATGGTCGAGATCGTCGATGGTCGGCGCTACGTGCTGTTGCAGGACCAGAGCGATTTCGAAGAGCGCGAGCGGGTGCTGTTCGCGGTCGTGGTGGTGGGCTTCGTGCTCAGTCTGGTGTTGGCGGTCACTCTGGGCTGGCTGTTGGCCAGGCGAGTGATGGCACCGGTGATCCGACTGGCCCGACAGGTCCGCCACCGTGACCAGTTGCTGGGCCTTGCGCCCCCTCTGGCGCCGGACTATGCCGCGGACGAGGTCGGGCAGTTGGCCGTGGCCTTCGACGATACGCTCGGTCGCTTGCGTGATGCCCTGACCCGCGAGCGGTTGTTCACCAGCGATGTCAGCCATGAACTGCGCACGCCACTGATGGTGCTCGCCACCTCCTGCGAATTGCTGATGGAGAACCCCAACCTGGACAGCCGTTCTCGCAGCCAGGTGGAGCGCATCGCGCGGGCGACCGAGGAGATGCGTGAGCTGGTCAAGACCTTCCTCATGCTCGCCCGTGCCCAGCGCGACGAAGGCGCCGTCGCCTCTCAGGCGACCTTGAGCGAAGTGGCCGACGATCTGGTGGGGGTATGGCGCGATACCATCGAGCAGAAGGGCCTGACCCTTTATTACGATGGCCGGGTCAGCGCGAGCCCGGTGTTGTACAACGCGACCTTCCTGCAATCGGTAATGGGCAACCTCTTGCGCAATGCAGCCCACTACACCGACAGTGGCTACATTCGCCTGAGCCTGGAACCGAACGGTTTCAGCGTCGAGGACAGCGGTGTGGGTATCCCCGAGGAGCAGCGCGAAGCGATGTTCCGCCCCTTCGTACGCGGTGACGAACGCCGTGGCGAAGGCCTGGGCCTGGGCTTGTCGCTGGTGCAGCGGATCTGTGACGACCAGGGCTGGCGCGTCACCCTGACGGCGACGTTACCTCATGGCTGTCGCTTCCAGGTGGACTTGAGTAAGGGCAAAGTGATAGCGGCAGATAGCGAGGCAGGCGGCCAGACCCCACTATTGGGCAAAATCTGAAATATCCTGTTGCTTGCATGACGTATTTTTCACATCGGCATGACCTGATTCCAACGCTTCGCTCCCTAGAGTGGGCGGAATTAAATCAGGAGATGCCCGATGCGGAGCCCGATCAAACTCCCATTTTCCGAGAAATATGACCGTCAGCATGCCCAGGAATACTTCCTCAAGCATCAAGATGGTCTGGCGCGCCGCCTTTCCCATTACCGTGACGAACAACTGGCCCGCCGCGCCCTGGCGCTGGCAGGGGAGCCTGGCCTGGTACTGGACCTGCCGTGCGGTGCAGGGCGTTTCTGGCCGCTATTGGCGGAAAAGCCCAATCGGGTGATCATCGGTGCCGACAACTCCGCCGACATGATCGAGGCCGCTTGCACCTCGCAGCCGCCAGAAGTGGTGGCACGGGTACGCCCCCTGCAGACCTCCGCATTCGCTATCGATTTGCCGGACAACGCCGTGGACAGCATTTTCTGCATGCGCCTGTTCCACCACATCGGCGATGCCGCCCACCGCAAGACGATCCTCTCGGAATTTCATCGGGTCAGCCGCGACAGCGTGATCCTGTCCCTATGGGTGGATGGCAACTTCAAGGCGTGGCGACGCAAGAAACTCGAGCAACGGCGCAGTGCAAAGGCCGAGCAGGGCAGTTATCAGAATCGTTTCGTGTTACCTGTTGATACAATCGAAGAAGAGTTTGAGACAGCCGGATTCAGAATTCAGGAGCGTCTGGACTTCCTGCCGTTCTACGCGATGTGGCGGGTATACGTATTACGCAAGGGGTAGGTTTCAATGGCAGTAGCGATCAATACGGGATCCGAGTTCGAGTACTACTGGCAGCAGCAAGGTGAATGGGTCGAGGAACCCAACCAGCGGCGTGGCGGTGAGAGCGGTGTGCAGCGACTTTGCGATGCGAAGGGGCGTGTGTTGTATGCCAAGCGTCAGGTCGGTCACATCTATCGCAGCCTGCGCCATCCGTTCGGCCGGCCGACCGTGTTGCGTGAGCTGGATGCCCTGAACAGTTTCGAGCAGCTTGGCGTGCGTGTGCCGCGGTTGGTGTTCGCTGGCGCCGAGCGCGGTGCCGACCACCAGTGGCGAGCCCTGCTGGTGAGCGAGGCGCTCGACGGGTTCGTCGACCTGGACACCTGGCATGCCGAAGGTGCCCGCGAGCGTTACCCGCAAGTGCTGCACGAACGCATGCTCAAGGAGCTGGCCGACAATCTGGCGCGCATGCACCTGGGCCATTGGCAGCACGGCTGCCTGTATGGCAAGCATGTGTTCGTCAAGGTCATCGGCGAGGGTGAGAAGGCCAGGGCCGAAGTCGCGCTGCTGGACCTGGAAAAGTGCCGCCGGCGTATCAGCCGCCAGCGCGCGGCCGCCAAGGATCTGCGACAGCTGCGACGCCATTCGTCATTCAACGATGCACAGTGGCAAAGCCTGCTCTATTTTTACCAGATGGCGTTTGGCAGCGCTGTCAAAGGGTTAGAGCAATGAAACTAGAAATCGCTCGAGCTTTGTTCCTGGTCGCGGCATTGGCAGTGACCACCGCTGCTGTGGCGGCGTGGGAAGAGCCTAGACCGGCGGTGTTCAGCAAGGCCGAGATCGGTGGCCTGTGCGCGGTGCCCCGTGAAGTGAAGCAGCAGAACACGGTCCAGCCGGATCATGATCTGCTGTTGTTCCTGTTCGGTATGCGCCAAGGGCTGCGACCGTTCGGTTGATCGAGCGCGTGATGGTGAAACGCCAGGGGCCCAATGATGGGCCCCTGGCGTTTTTATATCAGTGATCTCTGTGTGGCCTCTTCGCGGGTAAACCCGCTCCCACAGGGATCAGCGCTGACCTGGTGGGAGCGGGTGTACCCGCGAAGACGTCGCCACGGTCCGGTGCGCCAACAGTGTGTAGATGCTGGGCAACACGAACAGGGTGAACAGCGTGCCGATCGACATGCCGGTGGCGATGACCATGCCGATGTCGAAGCGGCTGACCGCACCGGCCCCGGTCGCCAGGATCAACGGCACCATGCCGAATACCATGGCTGCAGTGGTCATCAGCACCGGCCGCAGGCGTATGGCTGCGGCGACTTCTATGGCCTCGCGCGCATCCACGCCCATCCGCTCGCGCAACTGGTTGGCGAACTCGACGATCAGGATGCCGTGCTTGCTGATCAGGCCGATCAGCGTCACCAGCCCCACCTGGGTGTAGATGTTCATGCTCGAAACCCCGAGGAACAGTGGCAACAGGGCCCCGCAAATGGAGAGCGGCACCGTGACCAGAATCACCAGCGGGTCCCTGAAACTCTCGAACTGCGCCGCCAGCACCAGGAAGATGATCGCCAGCGCCAAGCCAAAGGTGACCCACAGGGCGCTGCCTTCCTGGACGAACTGCCGTGCGGTGCCGGCGTAGTCGAACGAGAACCCTTCTGGTGCTTCTTCCTGGGCGATCGCCTGCACGGTCTGCAGTGCCTCGCCGACACTGACCAGTGGAAAACCCTGGATGATCGCCGAGTTCAGTTGCTGGAACTGGTTGAGCTGGCGGGGCCGGGCGCGGTCGCTGACGGTGATCAGGGTCGACAGGGGCAGCAACTGGTCCTGGTCGTTCTTCACGTAGTAGTTGCTGAGCCAGCCGGCGTTGTCCCGGTAGGGCCGTTCGACCTGGGCGATGACTTTGTAGCTGCGCCCCTCGAGGGTGAAACGGTTGATTTCCCCCTCGCCCAGCAACGTTGCCAGGGTGCCGCCCAGATCATCCATGGACACCCCCATCTGCGCGGCCTTGTCCCGATCGATGTCCACCACCACCTCGGGCTTGTCGAAGGCCAGGTCGATGTCGAGGAAGGCGAACTTGCCTGATGCCTGGGCGCGGGCCTTGATCCGTTCGGCCACCTCCAGCAGAGCAGGGTAGTCGCCTGCGGTATTGATCACGAACTGGAACGGCAGGCCTTCGCCTGTGCCCGGCAGCGACGGCAGGTTGAAGCCGAAGATCTGCAGGCCGCCGACTTCTTCCAGTTTGGCCTGCACCAGCGGCAACAGCTCCATCTGGGTGCGCTCGCGTTCGTTCCAAGGCTTGAGCAGGAAGCCCCCGATACCGCTCTGCACCCCATTGAAGCCGTTGATCTGGAACGATGAGTAGTACTCGGGGAAGGTCTTGAACACTGGTGTGAACTGATCGGTGTAGGCGTTGAGGTAGTCCAGGTTGGCCGTTTGCGGGGCATTGCTCATCATGAAGATCACCCCCTGGTCCTCGTCCGGTGCCAGTTCGTTGTGGGTGAACATCAAGAGCACCGGGATCAGGCACAGCACGATCACGGCGAACACCAGCACCACCGGCCGGCTGTTCAGGGTGCCGTGCAGCAGGCGCTGGTAGCGGACCTTGAGGCCGTCGAACAGCACGTCCAGACGATGGGCAAGACCACTGGGATTCTCTTCGTGGCGCAGCAGCAGGGCGCACATCATCGGCGACAGGGTCAGGGCAACGATGCCGGAGATGACCACCGCGCCGGCCAACGTCAGGGCGAACTCCTTGAACAGCGCGCCGGTCAAGCCTGTGAGAAAGCCGATCGGGGCATAGACTGCCGCCAGGGTGATGGTCATCGACACCACCGGCATGGCGATCTCCCGAGCGCCTTCCAGGGCAGCCTCGAAGGGCGTCTTGCCTTCTTCCATGTGCCGGTGGATGTTCTCCACCACGACAATGGCGTCATCCACCACCAGACCGATGGCCAGCACCATGGCCAGCAAGGTCAAAAGGTTCAGCGAGTAACCCATCATCTGCATGAAGAACAAGACGCCGATCATCGACAGCGGAATGGTCACCACCGGGATGAGCACCGAGCGCAGGGCGCCCAGGAACAGGAACACCACGACGATGACGATGAGTACGGCCTCGCCGAGGGTCTTGATCACCTCGTCGATGGAGGCCTGGATGAACAAGGTCGCGTCGTAGGCAATGGAGACCTTGAGATTCGAGGGCAACTCCGCTTCTAGCGTCGGCATGATCCGCCGGACTTCCTTGATCACCTCCAGCGGGTTGGCGGCAGGGGTGGCCTTGATGCCGATGTACACCGAGGGTGTGCCGTCGAAAGAGCTGACCGTGTCGTAGTTCTCCGCGCCCATTTCCACCCGCGCCACATCGCCCAACAGCACGCGCCTGTCGCCGACGGTCTTGACCGGCAGCTTGGCAAAGGCCTCGGCGGATTTGAGCTCGGTGGTGGCATTGATGCTGGTGACCACGTACTCGCCTTTCACTTCACCGGCGGCAGAGAGAAAGTTGTAGCGGCGGACCGCGTTGGTCACGTCGGTGGCTGCAAGGCCAAAGCCTGCCAGCTTCACAGGGTCCAGCCAGATGCGCATGGCGAACACCTGGTTGCCGAGGATTTGCGCCTCGGCCATGCCTGGCAAGGTGGCCAGTTTGGGCTGGATCACGCGCGAGAGGTAGTCGGTGATCTGCGGGTTGCTCATCTGCTGGCTGTAGAAGCTGATGTACATCAGGGCCGAGGCGTCGGCGGCCTCTTTGCTCAGCACCGGGTCTTCGGAGTCCTGGGGCAGCTTGTTGCGGACCTCGTTGGCCTTGGCCAGCAGTTGGGTGAACAGGCGGTCGGTGTCGGCGCCGATGCGTGCATAGACGGAGATCACCGAGAAGTTCTGGCGGCTCACCGAGGTCATGTAGTCGATGCCGTCGGCGCTGGCCAGGCTCTGCTGCAGAGGTTGGGTGATATAGCCCTGGATAGTCTCGGCGTTGGCCCCGGGGTAGGCGGTGGTCACCGTGATCAGGGCGTTTTCCATCTGCGGGTACTGGCGGATCTGCAGCTTGCTCCAGGCCTGGAATCCCAGCAGCAGGATCAACAGGCTGACCACGCTGGCCAGGACCGGGCGGCGGATGAACGGGTCGGTGAACGCCATGCCAGCCTCCTGATCAGTTGGCGCCGGGGGCGCGCTGGCCGTCCAGCTGGAGGGCTTTGTCGTGGCTGATGCGGATGGCAGCGCCAGGCGTGAGCTTCAGTTGGCCGGCGGTCACCACCTGTTCGCCTGCCTTGAGGCCTTCGCCCACCACCACCAGACCATCGCGACGTTCTCCGGTCTTGACCGTGCGCTGTTCGGCGAGCAGTTGCGGCTGGCCGTCAGCGGCCTTTTCCACCTGGCCGTTCTTGTCTTTCTTCTGGGCCACCACGTACACCGAGTTGCCATAGAGCGTGTAGGTAATGGCGCTTTCCGGTACCACCACCTGGGGATGTGGGTCGGGCAACAGCAGCAGCAGGCTGGCGAACATGCCCGGCAGCAACTTGCCGTCGGGGTTGGCCAGGGTGGCGCGCAGCAACAGGTTGCGGGTGCTTTCCTCGACCTTGGGGTTGATGGCGCTCAGGCTGGCGAGGAAGGTCTGGCCCGGATAGGCCGCCACCTGCACCAGCACCTGCTGGCCGAGGCTCAGTTGCGGCAGGGCCTGCTCGGGCACGTTGAAGTCGACGTAGAGGCTGGAGAGGTCCTGGAGGGTGGCGATCACCGTGCCGCTGGCGAGGTAGTCGCCCACGTCCACTTGGCGGATACCGATGGTGCCGCTGAAGGGGGCGCTGATGCTTTTCTTGGCCAGGGAGGCCTTGAGCTGGTCTACGACGGCCTGGTTGCGTCGGTACTGGGCGGTGAGGCGGTCGAACTCGCCGCGGGAAATCGCTGAGTCGCCCACCAGTTGGCTGCCCCGGCCGAAGTCCACCTTGGCCAGGCCCAGGTCTGCCTGGGCGGTGCCGAGCAGCGCGGTCTCCTGGTCGTGGTCCAGTTGCAGCAGAAGCTGGCCGGCCTTGACCTTCTGGCCTGACTCGAAGTGCAGCGACTTGACTGTGCCGGCCACTTCCAGGCTCAGCTCGACGCCCTGGAATGCCTTGAGACTGCCGACCGCAGGCAGACGCTCCTGCCACTGGCGCTCTTCGGCCACTGCCGCAGCGACGCTGACCGGTGGTTTCGGTGCGGAGAACATCTGGATCTGCTTGTAGATCGAGAACGCCTTGATGCCACCTAAGGTCAGTACGATCAGCAGGACCACGGCCAACATGATCAGCATGCGGCGGCGCAGCATAGTCCGGTTCCTTGGATAGTGTTGTTGTTCGTCTGGCACGACAACGGGCGATCCTGCCCACGTGCGGATGGGAGAAGTATTGCCTGTTTTTCAGGGATGGGGGAAGGCAGGGATGGACAGGTGGTCGCCGACGGGCGAACAGGCTGGTTTGCAGCCCTTTCGCGGGTTTGGCCGCGAAAGGGCCGTGCGGTCCTCTAGGCCAGGTGCAGGTGATTGTCCCAGAACCCGGACGGCAGGTTCATCGGCTGGCCGACCAGCTCGGCCTTGCGGCAGTCATAGAACCGGCAGCGCCCTTGGCCGGAGGTGACCACGAAGCCGTCCTTCACCGCGCCCACGCCCGCACAGTCCGGCATCGACGCGTCGAGTTTGACCGCACCGCTGTCCAGGTCCCAGATGAACAGGCGGTTGGCCCGCGGTGCGGTCAACGCCACCAGGCGCAGGTCGCTGTGGATGGCGACGCTGGCAGTGTACTGGGCCATCGACTGCAACTGTCGCTCGGGCACCGGGAAGGCCTTGAACGGCTCGCCGGGGCGCTTGATCGCGAGCAGTTCGGCGGTCTCGTGGGCATCGCCCATGAACTGCTGGCAGGCGGCGATGGTGCCGTCGCTGCCGATGGCCAGGTGGCGCACGCTGTTCATCTGCTGGGCCAGGGTTTCCTTGCTCAGCAGGGTGCCGTCGCGGCGCATCAGCACCAGGCTGGGCTCCATGGCGTCGAGGTTCATTTCCACGCGGCTTTCGGCTTCGGTGCGGATACCGCCGTTGGCCACCACCAGGGTTTCGCCGTCCGGCAGCCAGGATACCTGGTGTGGGCCGATGCCGTGGGTCGGGATCTCACCGCTGTGGACCAGGCGATCACTTTCGAAGCGGTAGATGCCCAGCACGCCACGCCCCGGATCGGTGGTGTCGTTCTCGGTGGCGTACAGCCACTCACCGCTTTTATGAATCACCGCGTGGCCGTAGAAGTGCCGGTCCGGTTGCGAGGTGACGGTCTGCAGCAGGCGCCCGTCGCGCAGGTCGATCAGGTAGCTTTCGGTACCTGGACGACGCGCGACGAACAGGGCGATCGGCCGCTCGGGGTGGTTGATGATGTCATGGCAACGCTGGGCCACCTGGGTGGCGAACACCTGGGTGCCGTCCAGGCGGTAGCCGACGGCATAGTGCCTGCCGTCGCCATCGTCGCGCGCCGAGAGCAGCAGGGGGGCGCTGCCGCTGTTGCGAAACAGGCTCCAGCCGCCCAGGGTGAGGGCGCTGAGCACGACGCTACCGAGTTTGAGGGCCTGGCGTCGCAGCATGATCAGTCACCGTCGTTGGCATTGAAGCCCAGCTGGATGTTGAGCGCCTTGGCCAGGTCGCCTTCATGCAGGCGGTGGACGGCGTTGAGGCTGTCGTAGATCTGGTCGAGGGTCTGTTTGCCGGCATCGTCGGCCAACAGTTCGCCCAACGGCTTGTCGTTGGCCTCCAGCAGCTTGAGCGAGGCGGCGTAGGCGTCGTCGATCTTCTGCGCCAGGGCAGCCTGGTCCTTGCCCAGCAGTGCGCGTAGACCCTGGTTGTCGACGCCGACCCAAACCGCCTGGGCGGCCTTGAGGCTGGCTTCCAGGCTCTTGAGCGAGGACTGGCTGCGCCAGGCTTCGGCCTGCAGCGGCTGGGCGATGCCCTTGCTCTGGCGGCCCATCGGGGCGCCGAGCTTCTTCTTCAGGGTGTCCAGGGCGGTGACCTGGGCACGCAGCAGATCGGCGATCGCCTCGTGGGAATCGGCGTAGCGCTGGTTGGGGAACTTGGTCATCTGCCCGAGCATGCCATCGGTGCTGTTCCAGCCTTTGAGGATCTCCTCGGCCAGGGCCTTCTGGTGCTCGCCGATGGCCACCAGCAGTGGGCAATAGCGGGCCTTCTGCTCAGGCGTGGCGACGTCAGGCTTGCTGTCGAACAGGATGTATTCGTAGGCGGACAGGCCGCGGACCACGACGCTGGCCTTGCCCAGTGTCTCGGCGTCGATCGGCTTGTCGCCGGCGACCAGTTGCTCGACCTGACGGCCGACCAGGTTTTTCTTGTCGGGCCAGAACTGCACTTGCCAGGCACGATTGCCTTCGGCCAGCGGACCAACCAGCAGCGGCTGCAGCTCGGCCCAGGCCTTTTGTGCATTGAGGAAGTCGGCGCGCGCGGTCTCGAGGGACTCCTTGCCTTCGCAGTAGGCCAGGGCGCTGGCGGCCAGTTGGCGGTCGGCTTCGACCCAACGGCTGTAGGTCGGCAGGATCACCTGCTTGGCGATGGCGGCGGAGGTCACGGCCTGTGGGTCCTGGGGCGAGCAGGCACCGAGAGCGAGTGCGGCGAGGCTGGTGAACAACAGTTTGGGTCGGAACATTGCCCGGCTCCTTGCGCGTTAAAGTGAGTTCAAAAAGGCCAGCAGCGCAGCGCGTTGCTCGGCATTGAAGGTCAGTACATGCTTGCGCGCCGCTTCGGCTTCGCCGCCGTGCCAAAGCACGGCCTCGAGCAGGTTGCGGGCACGGCCGTCATGCAGGAACTGGGTGTGGCCACTGACCGTTTCGGTCAGGCCGATCCCCCACAGTGGAGGGGTACGCCAGTCCTGCCCGGCGGCTTTGAATTCGCTGCGGTTGTCGGCCAGGCCAGGGCCCATGTCGTGCAGCAGCAGGTCGCTGTACGGCCGGATCACCTGGTTGGCCAGTTCGGGTTCGTGGGTGTCGGGGCCGGTGGTGAACTGCGGGGTGTGACAGCCCTGGCAGCCGGCCTGGAAGAACAGGTTCTTGCCGGCCAATACCTGGGGCGCGCCGACGTCGCGGCGCGCCGGCACGCCCAGGTTGCGGGTGTAGAAGGTGACCAGGCGCAGGATGTTGTCGCTGACTTCTTTCTCGCCGCCTGCGCCGTCGCCGTTGGGGGCGGCCAGGCAATCGACCTGGGCAGGCGTGCAGTCATCGACCGGCTGCAAGGTGCTGGTCAGGCCCATGTCGCCGGCAAAGGCATGGACGTTCTGCTGGTTCACGTTGGGCTGCCCGGCCTTCCAGCCGAAGCGGCCGAGCACGGTCTTGTTCGCCGTTTGGTCCCAGACCTGGTTGGGGCGTCCACGGATGCCATCGCCGTTGTGATCGTCCGGATCGGCATTGGCAAGGATTGCGGCCTCCGGGATCGCCTCCAGCAGGCCCAGGCCGATCATCGGCGGGGCCACCCGGGCGGAGAAACGGGTATCAGGGTGCATCGGCCCGTAGCCGAGCTGGGTGATCTGCAGCGCCGGACGACGCAGCTCCACCACATGGCCGTCCTCGAAGGTGACGGTCTCGGTGGTGTACTCCACCCGCACCTTGCCTTCCGGTGCTACGCCGGGGACGGCCATGTCTTGCAGTTGCGTGCCATACACCGGCTCCGGCACCACGCCCAGGCGTTCGATTTCCTTGGCATATTGCGGCTGATCGGGAATCGACAGGCGCACCAGCATCGAGACCGCGTTGCTGGCGTCGGGCTCCGGTGGGTGGCCACGCCCATCGCGCACATGGCAGTTCTGGCAGGCGTTGGTGTTGAACAGCGGGCCCAGGCCATCACGGGCGGTGGTGGTGGAGGGGGCGATCACCCAGGGGTTGCGGAAGAAACTGTTGCCGACACTGAAGTCCAGGCGCCGCTCTGGCGAGAGATTGGCCGAGGGTAGGGAAAAGGCGTTGCGGTCGCTGCGTTGCACGGTGGCCTTGCCAGCGGAAAGGGCTTCGCCGGGCTCGGCCTGGGTGAAACGCGGGGCGTCATCACAGGCGGCCAGGGCGGCGACCAGCAGCAAGGGAGAGAGTCGGAGCAGCGACGCGGGCATCGAGGATCCTGGATGAGTGCTAAAAAACCGGCGTGCAAGCTTAGCAGGGTGATGGAATTTGAATAAGAGCAATTTGCAATTGCCTTGATGAAATCGGTGTCAGGTTGGCGTTGCCCGCGTCTGCGGCAGTGGACTTTTCGCGGCCATGAAAAAGGCGGCCCGAAGGCCGCCTCTGTCGAACCACTGCATCCGGATCAGAATTCGTGATCGGCGGTGTCCGGGTTCAGGTTGGCGATGCCCAGCTTGCCGGCGGCTTGCTCGATAGAGCCGGTCTGCTTGACCAGGGATGCGATGGCGTCACGCACGATCTGGTTGCCAGCCGCGTTGTCGGCCGCGATCAGTTGGTCGTAGTGCTCACCTTTGAGGGCGTGGTCGACCATGACCTGGATCTTCGCCTCGGTGGCTTCCAGGTCCGCCTTGAGGGTAGCGTCGGTGGCCGGATCGACCTTGGCGACCAACTCCGACAGGCTCGGACCGGTCAGCTTGGAGCCGTCGGCGCGGGTGTACTCACCCAGGTAGACGTTGCGGATGCCCTTGGCGTCGTAGAAGTGCGAGTAGTGGGTGTTGTCGCTGAAGCAGTCCTGTTCGTCTTCTGGCGAGTTGGCCTCCAGGGAGACCTTCATGCGCTCACCGGCCAGTTCACCCAGCGACAGGCTGCCCATGCCGAACAGCATCTTGCGCAGGCCATCGGCCACTGGCTCGGCCTCCAGCTTGGCGCGGTAATTGTCGCTGACATTCGGCGCCCAGTTGGCGACCATTTCTTCGAGGTCCTGGACCAGCAGTTGGGTCACAGCCTTCAGGTAGGCGCGACGGCGCTCGTTGTGACCGCCGGTGGCACCTTGGCCTTCCAGGTAGTCCGATGCCGGGCGGTTGCCGGCGCCTGGGCCGGTGCCGTTGAGGTCTTGGCCCCACAGCAGGAATTCGATGGCGTGGTAGCCGGTGGCGACGTTGGCCTCGGAACCGCCCAGCTCGTTCAGGCTGGCCAGTTTCTCAGGGGTGATGTCCTTGACGTCGACCTTCTCTTCGCCGACCTGGACTTCGGTGTTGGCGATGATGTTGGCGCTGGCCGCCGGGTTGCCCAGGGCGTGCTCGTAGCTCTTGTCGACGTAGTCGATCAGGCCTTCGTCCAGGGGCCATGCGTTCACCTGGCCTTCCCAGTCGTCGATGATGGTGTTGCCGAAGCGGAACACTTCGCTCTGCAGGTACGGCACACGAGCCGCTGCCCAGGCTTGCTTGGCAGCCTTCAGGGTCTGGTCGTTGGGCTTGGCCAGGAAGGCGTCGATGGCGGTCTGCAGGGTCTTGGCGGTGCTCAGCGCGTCGCTGTAGACGGTGTGGACCATCTCGGCATAGTGCTTGACCACGGCCTTGCCGGCCGCTTCGTCGACAGCCCCAGGCGCTGCGGTGGCGCTGGCGGCAGCCGGTGCTTGGGCTTGCGGCGCGGCAGCCTTGTCATCCTTGCTCTCACCGCAACCGGCGAGGGCGATGGCGATGGCCAGCAGACTGGCGGAGGCCAGAGGCATTCGAATCATTGTAGGTATCCTGCGTCGTGAGGTTGGACAGTGTGGCCTGCGAAACCGCAACATAATGCGAAAGATTTGCATTTTGTGTAAAGGGGCAGGTGCGCAATCATGCGCAAGGGTCGCTTTCGCGATCAAGCGGTCGTTGGGGTCAGAACGCGGTGACCTGGTTGCGCTGCGCGTGTTTGAGGAAGGCCGTCAGTTCGCGAGCCGACAGCGGCTTGCTGTAGTGATAGCCCTGACCCTCATGGCAACCCTGGGCGATGATGTAGGCTTCCTGCTCGGCGGTTTCCACGCCTTCGGCGATCACCTGCATCCCCAGGCTCTTGCCCAGCTGGATGACAGCCCGGACGATGGTGGCGTCGTCATCGTCGTCCAGCAGGTCCTGGACGAAGCTCTTGTCGATCTTGATCTTGTCCAGTGGCAACGACTTCAGGTAACTGAGCGAGGAGTAGCCGGTCCCGAAGTCATCGATGGCGATCAGCGCCCCGGAGCGGCGCAGGCTCAGCAAGTGCTGGGCGGCGGTGCTGATGTCTTCCATCAGGCCGGTTTCGGTCACCTCCAGCTCCAGGCTGCGCGGGGGCAGGCGGTAGATCTGCAACAGGTTGTTCACCACCCGTGGCAGCTCGCTGTGGTGCAGCTGCACGGTGGACAGGTTTACGGCCATGCGCAGGTCGCTGAAGCCCAGGTCGTGCCATTCGCGCAACTGGCGGCAGGCCTGGTCGAGCACCCACTCGCCGATGCCGATGATGCTGCCGTTCTGTTCGGCCAGAGGGATGAACTGGTCGGGCGGAACCATGCCAAGCTCCGGGTGCTGCCAGCGCAGCAGGGCTTCGACGCCGACCACGCGGTGATCGCGGTAGCTGATCTGGGGTTGGTACACCAGGTACAACTGGTTGCGCGGCAGGGCTTCGCGCAGGTCTTTTTCCAACTCGCGGCGCCGACGCATCTCGCTGTCGACGCTGGCGATATAGAACTGGTAGCGGTTACGGGAGCGGGCCTTGGCCAAGGTCATGGTCTGCTCGGCTTTTTGCAGCAGCTTCTCGGTGCTGTCGCCATCTTCGGGGAACAAGGTGATGCCGATGGTGGCGCGCAGCCGGATGTTCTGGTGATCCAGGGGGAAGGGCATTTCCAGGTCGTCGAGGATGCTCTGGGCAAGCTCGGCGGCCTCGTAGGGCTGTTCGATGTCTGCCTGGACCAGGGCGAACTGGTCCCCTCCGAGCCGCGCCAGGGCACCGAGGCGGCCACTGTGGGCGCGCAGGCGGTCAGCCAGGGCCAGCAGCAACTGATCGCCGACTTGATAGCTGAATTGCTCGTTGATGCCCTTGAAATCGTCCAGGCCCACGCACAGCACCGCGACCCGGCGCTGCAGGCGGCCGCCATCGACGAGGATCTTGTCCAACTGCTGCTGCAACTGCTGGCGGTTGGGCAGCCCGGTGAGGAAGTCGTACTGGGCCATGCGTTGCAGGCTGTTCTCCGCCTCGTGGCGCAGGTGGGTGTTGCGTTCGATGGAGGCCAGCAACTGGTTGGCGGTATTGACCCACAGCCCCAGCTCGTTCTTCTCGTGACCCTTGAGCAGTGGGATCTCATGCTGGCTGGGGCGGTCGGGATTGATCTGGGTGAGGTGCTCGATGAGCTTGGACAACGGCTTGGTCAGCAGCCAGTGATAGACCAGGTACAGCACCAGGCCCATGGCCAGCGCGCGCAACACGCCGGAGATGAATATGATCACCGCATTGATCAGAAAACCTTCGCCATAGGTGGCGGTGTCCAGGGTGATGCTCAGGTCGCCGTAGTACTCGCTGTAGGGACCGCGGCCGACCAGTTGGGTGGTGAAAGTGCTTTGCTGGCCGAGGATCAGGTCGGTCAGCCAGCGCGCGGGCGTGTCCTGAAGCGGACGGGATTTTTCCGCGAGCATGGTTTCGTTGGGGTGGCCGATGGAGGCCGCGCGCACCGAAGCGTCCTGGAACAGGCCTTCCATGACCTGCATGCCCATCTCCCGGTCAAGGCTGTAGACCGCCTGGGTAGACGGGTCGCGGAACATGTCGAGGATACGTTGGGCATCGTTGTGGACGGCCTGGCGGGTCTTGTAGGCGTCATAGACGATCTGCGCGCAGCTGAGGACAACGCCGACAGCCAGCGCCGAGAGCAGCACGACCCTGAGCAACTTGACCGACAAGCTGTCCCGAAATTCCAGCTTCAATGGGGTTTCCTTAATCCATGCGCGTGCCATTATTTTGCCATTACCCTTGGCAATACACTATCGACTGATTGTCGCGACAGGTGACGGCCGTCGTTAATCCTGTCATTGGCAATATATCGGTTGTGGGGACTGGCGACTTGAGTGCGCGGTATCAACTTTCCAGAAGATTCATGTTAGCGCGCTATCGGGTGTGGGCAAGCGCCGGCGAGGCGGGTTTGTGTGCGAGGGCGTCATTGGCGAAACCTGCACAAAAAAAATCCGACGCATGAGCGTCGGATTTCTTGGATCGAAGGTTACCCAGGCATCAGGCCTTGAAGGTTTTGCCTTCGAACTGCTCGGCCACGAAGGCCCAGTTGACCAGGTTCCAGAACGCCTCGACGTACTTGGGACGCAGGTTGCGGTAGTCGATGTAGTAGGCGTGTTCCCAGACGTCGCAGGTCAGCAGTGGGGTGTCGCCGCTGGTCAGCGGGTTGCCGGCGCCGATGGTGCTGGCCAGGGCCAGGGAACCGTCGGCCTTCTTCACCAGCCAGCCCCAGCCGGAACCGAAGGTGCCAACGGAAGTCTTGGTGAACTCTTCCTTGAACTTGTCGAAGGAACCGAAAGCCTTGGTGATGGCATCGGCCAGGGCGCCGGTTGGCTGGCCGCCGCCGTTTGGCGACAGGCAGTTCCAGTAGAAGGTGTGGTTCCAGACTTGAGCGGCGTTGTTGAAGATGCCACCCGAGGAGGTCTTGACGATGTCTTCCAGGGACTTGCCCTCGAATTCGGTGCCTGGGACCAGGTTGTTCAGGTTCACGACATAGGTGTTGTGGTGCTTGTCGTGGTGATACTCCAGGGTTTCCTTGGAGATGTGCGGCTGCAGGGCATCGTGGGCGTACGGCAGCGGCGGCAATTCAAAAGCCATGGTGGATCTCCTGATTCAGGTCTGTTCGCGGTTTGCGCAAGGCCGATCACGGGCGGCCCGAGGTGCGTCAGCGCGTTTGGCACGCTTTGCGACGCAAGGGCTGGATCATAGCACCGGCCCTTGCGCATAACCACGCAACAAACATAGGGAATAGTGGTTAGCTGCGAGCTCCAAGCTTCAAGCTGGAAGAAAGCTCCGTGTCTGCCTTTGCCTTGCAGCTCGCAGCTTAGAACTCACCCCTCAAGAAAAGATCAACTGCGCTGCGACGGCGAACATCATCACTGCCACCATCAGGTCCAGCAGGCGCCAGGTGGCTGGACGGGCGAGCCATGGCGCAAGCCAGGCCGCGCCCAGCGCAAGGGTCGAGAACCACACCAGCGAGGCACTGGCGGCGCCAGCCACATAGGCCCCAGGTACGGTCTGTTGGGCGCCTAGCGAGCCGATCAGCAGCACGGTGTCGAGGTAGACATGGGGGTTGAGCAGGGTCACTGCCAGGGCGCTGAGCAACACCGCGCGGCGTGAGCGCATGCCCTGGCCTTGCTGGTGTTGCAGGCTCTGCTTGGAGCACGCGCTACGCAGGGCCTTGGCCCCGTACCAAATGAGGAACACCGCACCGCCCCAGCGTGCGACCGCCAGCAAGGTCGGGTTGTGAGCCAGGACCGTGGCCAGGCCGAACACCCCGGCGGCCACCAGGATGGCATCGCAGATGATGCACAGCGCGGCCACCGGCAGGTGATGCTCGCGGCGCAGGCTCTGGGCCAGGACGAAGGCGTTCTGTGCGCCGATGGCCATGATCAGGCCGAAGGCCACCAGCATGCCGTTCAGATAGCTTTGCCACATTGCAGGAACACTCCACTGACGCCGACCAAGCGCCGGCGTTGATTGCCAAAAGAAGATGCTGGCTATTGTGAGGAAATACCCTGTATAAGAAAAACAAATAAAGCTGATCTGGCATTAGAGAAATCGATGTTCGACTACAAGCTGCTCGCCGCCCTCGCTGCCGTCATCGAACAAGGCGGTTTCGAACGTGCTGCTCAAGTTCTGGGCCTGTCGCAATCGGCCATCTCCCAGCGCATCAAGCTGCTCGAGGCGCGGGTCGGCCAGCCGGTGCTGGTGCGGGCCACGCCACCGAGCCCCACCGAGGTGGGGCGACAGTTGCTCAACCATGTGCAGCAGGTGCGTCTGCTTGAGCGTGACCTGCAGCGCCAGGTCCCGGCGCTGGACGAGGAAGGCCTGCCCGAGCGCCTGCGTATCGCTCTCAACGCCGACAGCCTGGCGACGTGGTGGGCGGGTGCGGTGGGGGATTTCTGCGCGGGGCAGCAGGTATTGCTCGATCTGGTGGTCGAAGACCAGGAGGTCGGCCTCAAGCGCATGCGTGCGGGTGAAGTGGCGGCGTGCCTGTGTGGCAGCGAGCGGCCGGTGGCCGGCGCGCGCAGCTTGTTGCTGGGGGCCATGCGTTACCGGGCATTGGCCAGCCCCGCGTTCATGGCCCGGCACTTTGCCCAGGGGTTCGAGGCCCGGCGCCTGGCACGGATCCCGGCAGTGGTGTACGGCCCGGATGATTTCCTGCAACACCGCTACCTGGCTTCGTTGGGGATCGAGGGCAGTTTTCTGTATCACCTGTGCCCTTCGTCCGAAGGGTTTCTGCGCATGACCGAGGCCGGCGTAGGGTGGGGATTGGTGCCTGAATTGCAGGCCCGCGAACAACTGGCCAGCGGCCAATTGGTGGAAATCTGCACCGATACCCCCATCGACGTGCCGTTGTACTGGCATCATTGGCGCAATGGCGGGCAGTTGCTCGCTCAGCTGACCGAGCACCTGCGCCATACGGCGTCGAGCTGGCTGGTGCCCTTGTAGGCGCGGACGGCGTCAGCTGCATCTGTAATCTGGCAAGGCGGAGTGTTACATGCGAATTCTGGTCACCGGTGCGAGCGGCTTCATCGGCGGGCGCTTTGCGCGCTTTGCCTTGGAGCAGGGCCTGCAGGTGCGGGTCAATGGCCGACGCGCCGAGGGTGTGGAGCATCTGGTCAAGCGCGGCGCCCAGTTCATTCCAGGCGACCTGGGCGATGCCGAACTTGCCCGGCGGCTGTGCCAAGGCATCGACGCGGTGGTCCATTGTGCTGGCGCCACCGGCCATTGGGGCCGCTATCAGGATTTTCACCAGGGTAACGTGGTGGTCACCGAGAACGTGGTGGAAGGCTGCTTGAAGGAGCATGTGCGGCGCCTGGTGCATCTGTCGTCGCCGTCGGTGTACTTCAATGGCTCCTCGCGCCTGGATATCCGTGAGGAGCCATTGCCTCGGCGCTTTCATGACTCTCATGCGGCGACCAAGCGCCTGGCCGAACAGAAGGTCTTCGGCGCCCAGGAGTTCGGTCTGGAAGTGCTGGCCTTGCGCCCGCAGCGGGTCATCGGCGCGGGCGATGCCGGTTTCTTCCCGAGGCTGATGCAGCTGCAGCGCAAGCGCCGTCTGGCCATCATCGGCAATGGCTTGAACAAGGTCGATTTCACCAGCGTGCACAACCTCAACGAAGCCTTGCTCAGCGCTTTGTTCGCCGATGAACAGGCGCTTGGCCAGGCCTACAACATCAGCAACGGCCAGCCGCTGCCGCTGTGGGATGTGATCAATTACGTGATGCGCCAGATGCAACTGCCCCAGGTTACCCGCTACCGTGGCTACGGCCTGGCCTACAGCCTGGGCGCGTTGAACGAAGCCGCCTGCCTGCTGTGGCCAGGCCGTCCGCAACCTGCCCTGTCGCGCCTGGGGGCGCAAATGATGAGCAAGGATTTCACTTTGGATATCAGCCGCGCGCGGCAACATCTGGACTACCGGCCCAAGGTCAGCCTGTGGACCGCGCTGGATGAATTCTGCGCTTGGTGGAAGAACGTGCCTGGCCAGCAGTGAACCCCGGCTGAGGATAATGGTCATCAGTGCGCCGCTCTGGCGGTTTATACTCATGCCTCTTTGCTATTACTGTGGTTGAAAGCCTCCATGCGTAACGACCCTCTCGACGATTTCGACGATGTACCGAGCCTGCGTGCCGGTACCCCGGATGATGATGAACTGCTCCCGGCGCACGTGGCACGGAGCCGGCGCAAGGCCGCGCGTCCGGCCAGCACGGGCCCGCTGTGGGCGCTGCTGGGGGCCTCGGTCATCGCCCTGGCAGGCCTGGGATGGTGGAGTTTCCAACAGATCTCGCTGATGGAGCAGCAACTGGTAGCGACCCAGGAGAGCTTCGCCCGGATCAGCGAAGAAGCCGCGGGGCGGCTGCAGGCGATCAGCGGCAAAGTCGAAGCCAGCGAGTCCAGTGTCAACACCGGTAGCGAGGCCTTGAAGCTGCAGATCCGCCAGCTGAAGGCCAGCCTGGCCGAGCAGAGCAAGCAGCAGCAGGGCGTGGCGGGCCAGACGGGGGATCTGGGCAAGCGCCTGGAGCAGGTCCTGGCCGATACCCGTGCACAGCAAAAAGCGGTGACAGAATTGCAGAGCCAGTTGCAGGCGCAGCTCAAGGCGGTCAATGGCGAGTTGGCCGCGCTCAAGTCCGGCCAGCTCGATGGCGGCAAGCTCGACGGCCAGATCAAGAGCCTGAGCAGCGAAGTGGCGAGCTTGAAGAAACAGGGTAACCCCAGTGCGGCGATCGAGAGCCTGGAGCAGGATGTGCTGGTGCTCAAGAGTCAGATCGACAACCGCCCGGCGCCTAGCGCCGGTGGGGCTTCGGTGCAGGAGTTCGATGCCTTCCGCAGCCAGGTGACCCGCAACCTCAATACCTTGCAGAGTCAGATCCAGAACCTGCAACAGCAGATCAACGCCCGGCCCTGAATCTACTGAGCTGTCTTCGCGGGTGAACCCGCTCCCACAAGGCTTGTAGGAGCGGATTTTCGATCACATCCGCGGATAGTCGATGTAGCCCACCGGCCCCTTGGCGTAGAAGGTCTCCGGGCGCGGCTCGTTCAGCGGCGCATCGGCGGCCAGACGGGCGGGCAGGTCAGGGTTGGCGATGAACGGAATGCCAAAGGCCACCGCGTCGGCTTTGCCGCTGGCCAGCGCCGCGTTGGCGCTGGCTTTGTCGAAGCGCTCGTTGACGATGTACGGGCCACCGAACGCTTCCTTGATCAGCGGGCCGATGCTGTCGTCGGCTTCCTTCTCCCGCGAGCAGATGAATGCGATGCCGCGCTTGCCCAATTCCCGAGCGACATAGCTGAAGGTCTCGGCCCGGTCGGCATCGCCCATGTCATGGGCATCGGCCCGTGGCGCCAAGTGCACGCCCACACGATGGGCGCCCCACACCTCGATCGCCGCGTCGGTCACTTCCAGCAGCAGACGAGCACGGTTTTCCAGGGAGCCGCCGTAACGGTCGGTGCGCTGGTTGGTGCTGCTCTGCAGGAACTGGTCGAGCAGGTAGCCGTTGGCTCCGTGGATCTCCACGCCATCGAAGCCGGCCGCCTTGGCATTTTCGGCACCGGTGCGGTAGGCCTCGACGATGTCGGCGATTTCTTCGGTCTCAAGGGCTCGCGGCGTCGGGTACTCGGTGATCGGGCGGATCAGGCTGACGTGGCCCTTGGGCTGGATCGCGCTCGGGGCCACCGGCAGCTCGCCGTTGAGGTAATGGGTGTGGGAGATGCGCCCGACGTGCCACAACTGCAGGAAGATGCGTCCGCCAGCCCCGTGCACGGCCTTGGTGACGTTGGTCCAGCCGCGCACCTGTTCGTCCGACCAGATACCGGGGGTGTCGGGGTAGCCGACGCCCATGGGGGTCACCGAGGTGGCCTCGCTGAGGATCAGCCCGGCGCTGGCGCGCTGCACGTAGTATTCGGCCATCAGCGCGTTGGGCACCCGGCCTTCGTCGGCGCGGCAACGGGTCAGCGGGGCCATGATGATGCGGTTGGGCAGTTGCAGGTCGCCCAGTGTGATCGGATCGAAGAGCGTGGTCATTGTCGTAGCCTCGCGAGGGTCAGTTGGAAGCGGTGGCCAGTTCGGCGTTGCCGCCGCGCTGGTGGAAGGTAATCAAGGTGACGATCAGCGCCAGGACCGCCAGGGCCGCCGCGGCCAGTGGCACGCGGGTCAGGCCGAAGCCGTGGGCGATGACGCTGCCGCCGACCCAGGCGCCCAGGGCATTGCCCAGGTTGAAGGCGCCGATGTTCAGGGTCGAAACCAAGTTGGGTGCGGCCTGGCCGTAGGTCACCACGTTGACCTGCAGGGCAGGCACGGCGGCAAAGGCGGCGGTGGCCCAGAGGAACAGTGTGATCTCGGCAGGTACCAGGGCCGTGCTGGTCCAGCTCAAAGCCGTGGACACCACTGCCATGGCGGCGAACACGCCCACCAAGGTCGCCCCTAGGCGGCGGTCGGCGAGCTTGCCGCCAAGGATGTTGCCCACGGTCAGGCCCAGGCCGATCAACAGCAGGGTCCAGGTGACGCCATGGGGCGATACGCCGGTGACGTCGCCGAGCAGGGGCGCGACGTAGGTGAACAGGGCGAACATCGAGGCTGAGAACAGCACGGTCATGCTCAGCGACAGCCAGATGCCAGCCCCCTTGAGGGCGCCCAGCTCGGCGCGCATGTCGACTTTCTCTTCCTGGCGTTGCAGCGGCAGGTAGCGCACCAGGCCGATCAGCGCGATCACGCCGATGGCGGTCACCGCCCAGAAGGTCGAGCGCCAGCCAGCGGCCTGGCCCAGCGCAGTACCCAGGGGCACGCCCAGCACGTTGGCCAGGGTCAGGCCGGTGAACATCAGGGCCACGGCCGAGGCGCGGCGGTTGGCCGGTACCAGGCTTGCCGCCACCACCGAGCCGATGCCGAAGAAGGCGCCATGGCACAGGGCGGTCACCACACGGGCGAACATCAACAAGTCATAGTCCGCGGCGACCGCGCACAGCAGGTTGCCGACGATGAACACGCCCATCAGCGTCACCAGCGCGGCCTTGCGCGGCAGACGCGCGGTGGCCAATGCCATGAACGGTGCGCCGATGGCCACGCCCAGGGCGTAGCCGGTCACCAGCCAGCCGGCACCGGGGATGGTCACGCCCAGGTCCTGCGCCACATCGGGCAGTAGGCCCATGATGACGAATTCGGTGGTGCCGATGGCGAAGGCGCTGAGCGCCAGGATCATCAGGGAAAGAGGCATTGCAAGGTCCTTGTCAGAGCTCTTGGCTCATCTGCTGGAGGAACGCCTGGATGGTGTCCTCGTTGCGTTTGAAGAAGTGCCACTGGCCGATCTTCTGGCTGCTGATGAGACCCGCGCGCTGCAAGGTGGCCAGATGGGCGGAGACGGTCGACTGCGACAGGCCGCAGCGTTGGTCGATTTGCCCGGCACAGACGCCGTACTCGGTGCTGTGCTGCTGGTCAGGAAACTGCGCGGCCGGGTCCTTGAGCCAGGTGAGGATTTCTCGCCGTACCGGGTGGGAGAGGGCTTTTATTATTTCGTCGAGATCAAGAGGCATGGTGGGACTCGTGGTGTGTAGCGTTATATCGCGATGAGGCGAAATATAAATCGGTATTTCGCGATATACAAATATGAAGAGGTTCTGAGCTGAGCGCGAATCGCTATATCGCGTTATAACGATATGGGGCGCGTGAGTGCTAGACTGAGCGCCATGAACTACCTCGCACACCTGCACCTAGGCGGTCGTGAGCCGCAACAACTGCTCGGCAGCCTGTATGGCGATTTCGTCAAAGGCTCGCTGCAAGGGCGCTTCCCGCCGGCCCTCGAAGCGTCGATTCGCCTGCACCGTCACATCGACAGCTACACCGACAGCCACCCGCTGGTACTGACGGCGCTGGCGCGCTTTCCCCGTGAGCGGCGGCGTTTTGCCGGGATCGTCCTGGATGTGTTCTTCGACCACTGCCTGGCGCGGCACTGGGGCGATTACGCCGAACAGCCGCTGAGCGCCTTCACGGGAGACTTCTACCGCGTATTGCTCGCCGAGCCGGCACTGCCCGGGCGGCTGGCGCATATCGCCCCGTTCATGGCCGCGGACGACTGGCTGGGCGCCTATGGCGATTTCGACACGCTGGAGCAAGTGTTCCGCGGTATCGCCCGGCGGTTGTCACGGCCTGAAGGCATGGACGGGGTGATGGGGGAGTTGGAGGTGTTGTACGAGCCGTTGTTGGCAGATTTTCGCGAGTTCTATCCGCAGTTGCAGGCTTTTGCGCTGGCGAGTCGGTGAACGTTCATACGACCGTACGGGCCTTTTCGCGGGTAAACCCTCAAGGATCACCGCCACCCCTATCGGAGCGGGTTTACCCGCGAAAGGGCCGATTGGACCGCCACACGACTCAGGCCGCCTTCGCTTGGCGTCGCGGCACCGCTTCCCACTCGTCGTCCCCATACAAGGCCAGCTGAACTGCCTGCTGCGCCTGGAACGCCAGCACCGCCCGCTCCTTGCCTAGGCTGGGGATCGGCTCCAGCAGCTGGATGATCACTTCCCCGCGCGGCTCGCGGAACAAACGCATCAGGTGAGACACCAGGTCGTCATCGCCAATGAACGGTGCGATCGGGTCCGCTTGACTGTCGCGCAGGTACTGGATCGCCACCGGTTGCACCGGTGTGCCTTGGTCGATGGCGCCGGCCAGCAACCGGCCATGGAAGGTGCGCAGGGCGCGGCCATCGGTGGTGGTGCCTTCCGGAAAGATCAGCAGCGGCCGTTGCTGGCCTAACTGCTCACCGATCTGCTGAGACAGACGCTGGCCGTCACCACCGCCACGGCGGATGAACAGGGTGCCGGCTTTTTCCGCCAGCCAACCGGCCAGCGGCCAGTGGCGCACTTCGGCCTTGGACAGGAACGACAGCGGCGTCAGCATGCCGAGCAGGGGGATGTCGGTCCAGGACACATGGTTGCTGACCCACAGCATCGGCCGCAACGGTAAAGGGCCGATCACCCGGACCTCGAAGGGCAGGGTGGCGACCAGATACCGCATGAACAGGCATGTCCAGTGCTGGCGGCGTTCGCAGGAGGGCTTCAGGCCCAGGCGTTCGCCCAGGGCGATCACGCTGGCCATGACGATGCCCAGTGCCAGTACCAGCAGCAGACGCGACAGGCGGGCGATTGCCCGCAATCCAGGCATCAGACCGCCGCCTTGAAGTGGCGGGCGTAGCGCGGACAGAGGTCGTCGCGCTTGAGCAGGATGAACACATCGGCGACCTGGAAATCCTCGTCCCAGCACGGCTCGCCGCAGATCTTCGCGCCCAGGCGCATGTAAGCCTTGAGCAAGGGCGGCATCTCGGCGATGACGTTGTTCGGCAGGGCCAGGGTCGGCAATGGTTTCTTCGGCTCGGCCCGTAGGTGTTCGGTGCACAGGTAGCGCTCGCGCAGGCGCTGCATGATGGCCTGGGCCTGCACGCCGCCGTCCTGCATGGGGATGCTGGCGCACCCCATCAGGTAGTTGTAGCGGCCTTCGTTGAGCACTTCGGCGAGCTCGCCCCAGAGCACGGCAATGGTGCCGCCATTGCGGTAGGCCGGGTCGACGCAGGTACGACCCAGCTCCAGGATCGGCCCTTGCAGTTGCAGCAGGCCGTGCAGGCTGAACTCTTCTTCGCTGTAGAAGCGCCCCAGGCTGCTGGCGGCCTGGTGGTCGAGCAGGCGGGTGGTGGCGACCAGTTGGCCGGTGGCCAGGTCACGCACGCCGATATGGCGACAATGGATGTCGTAGTCGTCCATGTCCAGGCCCAGTTCCGCGCCCTTGAGCTTGGCCTGGAATTCGGCGCTGAACACTTTGAAGCGCAGGGCCTGTGCTTCCTGCAGCGCCGTGGCGCCGACCAGGCGTTCGGCTTGCAGACGGCGTTCAGTGCTGGTGTCGCCAGAGCGTGCGGTCCGAGTCATTGCGAGTCTCCATGAGCCAGCCAAGGGTTGCGGCCGGTCGACTTTGTTGTGCAAAGTCAGCCTAGGTACGCGCGGTGTCACCCCCGTGAAGCTTTGGTGATGCTTGCGTGACAACCCCTGACGAGGAGCCTGCGATGCCCTGGTTGCAACGAGTCAACGACCCCTACCGCCAGCCCCAGGCCCAGAGCCTGGGTGAAGGCTACGCCGCCCTGCTCGAGCGTCTCGGGCAGGTCTCGCCCTTCGAGCTGGCGGTGCTCGGTGGTCGGGCGATGGCCACGCCGGGGCTGGCCTTTCTGGTCGGCTACCAGGCAGCTCTGCGTGTGCTGTGGCCCAGTGCCCCGGCCAGCCTGGGTGCCTTGTGCGCCACCGAGCGGCGCAGCGTGCGCCCGGCGGACATGCAAACCCGGCTAGACAACCTGCGCCTGAACGGCAGCAAGGATTTCGTCACCGCCGGGCTGGACGCCGAATGGCTGCTGGTGGCGGCGCGTAGTGAGGCCGATGGAGAGAAGCCCCGGCTGCAACTGGCGGTGGTCTATCCGGGTGAGGCAGGGGTGACGCTGGAGGCCTTGCCCACCTTGCCGTTGATGCCCGAAGTCGGTCATGCGCGCCTGCAGTTGCACCAGGCCGCCAGCGAACGGCTTGCCGGTGATGGCTGGGATGCCTACGTCAAACCCTTCCGCTCGTTGGAAGACCTCTACGTGCTCGCCGCATTGGTGGCCTGGCTGTATGGCGTCGGTCAGGAAAGCGCCTGGCCCCAGGACCTGCGGCTGCGTTTACTGGGCCTACTGGGTGGGTGCGCCGAGGGCAGCCGACAGTGCGCCGACAGCGCCGCCTGCCACTTGCTGCTGGGCGGTCTGTTCGCCCAGTTCCATGCGCTGCGCGAGGCGATCGACAAAGCCCTGGCGGGCGGGCCGCCCCACTGGATGCAGTTGTGGCAGCGCGACCAGGGCGTGCTGGCGCTGGCCACGGCGGCGCGGGAGAAACGCCTGCACAAGGCCTGGGCCGCCGTCGGATTGTCATGAAACCCTGGCAGGCTCGCCCGTTCAGCCACGTGAGGGGCGGCCATGGGCAGGCTGGGGAAATTGCTGGGCATTCTGGCATGGGTGAGCGTTTCGGCGTGGGCCGAGTCATGGCCGGATCCGGACTGGCAGCGCGAACCTGCGGCCATCGACTGGCAGACGGTCGAGGCCTACGCCTTTCCCGACCGCGACGAGACCGGGCGCACGGGTGTGCGCAGCGATGCGCTGCTGGTCATCCGTGACGGGCGCATCCTGTATGAGCGCTACGTCGCGCCCACCCGTGCCGACACGGCGCACCTGACCTGGTCGATCAGCAAGAGCGTGCTGGCCACTGTGCTGGGAGTGGCCTACGGCGAAGGGCGTTTTACCCTCGATGAGCCGGCGTGGCGCTACTATCCGCCGCTCAAGGTGCATTCCGAACTGCGCATCGTCGACCTGCTGCATTGGGCCAGCGGCCTGGCCTGGCAGGAAGACTACGAATACGCACCGCTCAAGTCCTCGGTGGTGGCCATGCTTTATACCCGTGGCCGCGCCGACATGGCTGCCTTCACCGCAGCGCAGCCGGCCGAGGTGGCACCGGGCGAGCGCTTTCGCTACTCCAGTGGCGACAGCAACCTGTTGGCCGCGGCCTTGCGTGGCATGCTGCCTGCCGACAGCTATGACGACTACCCATGGCAGGCGCTGTTCGAGCCCTTGGGCATTCGCCACGCGGTCTGGGAGCGCGATGGCGCCGACACCTACGTGGGCTCGTCCTACCTTTACCTGAGTGCGCGAGACCTGGCCCGCATCGGCCTGCTGATGCTGCGTGATGGGCGTTGGCAAGCGCGGCAACTGTTGCCCAGGGACTGGGTGGCGTTCAATCGGCAGCTGTTCGAGCGGGCCGAGGCGATCCCAGGCGAGGCCAATCCGGGCGGGCACTGGTGGCTCAACCAGCGGTTGCCGGGCCAACCGGCGCCTTGGCCGGACGTTGCGCAAGACGCCTATGCCGCGCTTGGTCACTGGGGGCAGGCGCTCTACGTGGTACCGTCGCAGAAGCTGGTGATCGTGCGCTACGGCGATGACCGCGACGGCACCTTCCAGCACAACGAACTGCTCAAGCGGGTGTTGGCGGCTGTTGCCGGGGAGGGCGGATGAGGCGCGTCGTGCTGTTGCTGGTGGTGGCATTGCTGGGGTGGGCGTGGCACGAGCGTCGGGCGTTGGCGGATTTTCCAAGCATCCTGTCGGCCTACTCGGCCAAGGAGTACTGCTCGTGCCGCTTTGTCATGGGCTTCGATGAGACCTACTGCCGGGGATATGTAAAGCAGTATCTCCCTTTGGGCAGGCTGGAGGAGGACCACGCGCGACGTCAGGTGCTCGCTGAAGGCTTGGGGCGTCGCAACCAGGCAGCCTGGGTGGGCGCGCGGGAGGGCTGCCGCTTGCTGCAGTGAAGGCGGGCGGGTAAGGTTGACGGCCTTGTTACACGAGATTTCACATGTTCAAACTGCCCCGCCTGCTGCCTGCTCTGCTCCTGACCTTGTGCCTGCCTGCCCATGCCAGTTGGCACCTGGATGGCGAGTCCTCGCGTTTGTCCTTCGTCACCAGCAAGAATGCCGATACTTCGGAGGTGCACCGCTTCCTGGTGTTCCATGGCAAGGTCGACAGCAAAGGCAATGCCCAGGTCAGCATCGAAATGGATTCGGTCAGCGGTGGCATACCGCTACGTGACGAGCGCATGCGCAACGAGCTGTTCCAGGTCGCCAAGTTCCCCGAGGCTCTTGTACAGACGAAGATCGACCTGCGCCCGATCAACGACCTGGCCAATGGCGCCCAGGTTGAACTTCGCCTGCCGGTGACTGTGACCCTGCACGGGCAATCGCACCGCTACAACACCTTGCTGCTGGCCACCCGCCTGGACGAACGTCGTTTCCAGGTGGTGACCATGGAGCCGTTGATCCTGCGCGCCGAGGACTTCGATCTGTTGCCGGGTCTTGCGACCCTGCGCAAGCTTTCCGGTGTTGCGTCCATCAGCCCATCGGTGCCGGTGAGTGCGGTGCTGATCTTCTCCGCCCGCTGACATGCCGGGGCCGGTCTTCCCCTGGCGGGATGGCAACGAGTTCGAACTGCTGATCGACGGCCCTGCGTTCTTTCCGCGCATGCTCCTGGCGATCGTGCGCGCCGAATTCCAGGTCGATCTGGAGTTGTACCTGGTCGAAGCCGGCCGCTGTGCAGATGCGGTGGTCGAGGCCCTGGAGCAGGCCGCCAGCCGTGG
Source organism: Pseudomonas sp. PKS (assembly GCF_051913525.1). Lineage (NCBI taxonomy): Bacteria > Pseudomonadati > Pseudomonadota > Gammaproteobacteria > Pseudomonadales > Pseudomonadaceae > Pseudomonas > Pseudomonas sp. PKS. Next base: position 188,587 of record NZ_JBEGDO010000008.1, read on the forward strand.
CGTGCGGGTACGCTGCCTGTTCGACGACTACGGCTCGCTGGCCTTCCCCTCAGCGTTGCGCCAGCGCCTGGAGGCGGCGGGCGTGCAGGTGCGTTACTACAACCGCCTGCGTTGGCGACGTGGGGTTCGCAACCTGTACCGGGACCACCGCAAGCTGTTGCTGGTCGATGAATGCTGGGCGGTGGTGGGCGGGACGGGCGTTACCGATGAATTCTGGACCCCAGGCGTCGACACCAGCGAATGGCATGAAGTGATGGTGCGAATGGAAGGCCCCATCGTCACCGACTGGCAACTGCTGTTCGATCGCCAGTGGCACGCCAACAACCGTCGCACCGCTTGGCGCCCGGCCGAGGGCTTTGGCCTGCCCCGCCTGCCGCGGGTGCCCGCCCAAGGCCAGGGCATGGGCCGGGTGGCCTACGCCGACGCCCGTCAGCATCAAGACATCCTGCACTCGCTGGTGCGGGCCCTCAACAGCGGCCAACGGCGCATCTGGCTGGCCACGCCGTATTTCCTGCCGACCTTCAGCGTGCGTCGTTCCCTGCGGCGAGCGGCGCAGAAGGGCATCGACGTGCGCCTACTGCTCACCGGCCCGCGCACCGACCACCCGGCGGTGCGCTACGCCGGGCACCGCTATTACCCCCGTCTTCTGCGCGCCGGCGTTCGGATCTTCGAATACCAACCGTGCTTCCTGCACCTGAAGATGGTGCTGGTGGACGAGTGGGTCAGCGTGGGGTCATGCAATTTCGATCATTGGAACCTGCACTTCAACCTCGAGGCCAACGTAGAAGCCCTCGACCCGCCTCTGACTGCGGCGGTGGCCGCCAGCTTCGAGCGAGACTTCGCCCTCAGCCAGGAAGTCGACCTGGCGCGCTGGCATGCCCGGCCCTTCTGGCGTCGGCTGCAGCAGCGGCTGTGGGGGTGGCTCGACCGGCTGGTGGTCAATCTACTCAATCGTCGCGACTAGAGCTGTGGTGAGTACCCGTACGCGCTGAAGCGGACTATCGTGCAGGGATTGTTCCCATGCAACGGAAGGAGTGGATGCGATGACGGCCAAGAAAATTCTCATGCTGGTGGGTGACTTCGTCGAGGACTACGAAGTGATGGTGCCGTTCCAGGCGCTGAAGATGGTCGGGCATACGGTGCATGCGGTGTGTCCGGAGAAGCTGGCCGGGCAGACGGTGCGTACGGCGATCCATGACTTCGAGGGCGACCAGACCTACAGTGAGAAGCCCGGGCACAACTTTGCCTTGAACTTCGATTTCGTGCAGGTTCGAGCCGAGGGGTACGACGCGTTGGTGATTCCCGGTGGCCGGGCGCCTGAGTACCTGCGCCTGGATGAGCGGGTGCTGACGCTGGTCAAGGCCTTCGACCAGGCGGGCAAGCCGATTGCGGCGGTGTGTCACGGGGCGCAGTTGCTGGCGGCGGCAGGTGTGCTGGAGGGGCGTGAGTGCAGTGCGTATCCGGCGTGTGCGCCTGAGGTACGGTTGGCGGGGGGGCGGTTTGTGGATATCGCTTTGGACCAGGCACATGTGGATGGGAATCTGGTGACGGCGCCTGCCTGGCCGGCGCACCCTGCTTGGTTGGCGGCGTTTTTGCGGGTGCTTGGATAGTTTTTTGGGGCTGGGTTGGTGTTGGTGGGTTTATCCATTTGAGTTGTTGACGCTGACTCACCGTTCCGCCCTTACGGTGACCTACTTTTGCCCGCGAGCAACGTAGGTCGCCGTAAAGGCGAAAAGCGCGATCAGCGCCACCACCAATATTGGATATTCACACGCTCCTCAAAAACTCAAACCACCTGCTCAACCCAATCATTCAAGTTGTAGTAATTGGTCACCCGAGCAATCTTCCCACAATGGATATAGAAGAACGCCCCCGCCGGCAGCACATACGTCTGCCCGTTGGCCGGCGGCAGCCCTTCGTCGTCGGCTAGGTATTCCCCATGGACGGTGAACTCCGCCGCTGCACGGCTCCCATCGGCATTCTGCATGACCACGATGTCCACTAGACGCTCCCGGTAGCAGCGGTTCATCTTGTCCATGAACGCCGCGAACGCCGCTTTGCCCATCTGCCGCTCACCCTGGTTGACGTCATGAATCACATCTTCGCTGAGCAATCCGAGGAAGGTGGGCATGTCGCCTGCGTTGAAGGCGGCGTAGTAAGCGTTCACAAGTTCGGTAGCGGTCATGGCAATGTTCCTGTCGTGTACGGGAAAGGGGATGGCTTGGGCCGGATGATAGGGTTTCCCCTCAAGCCCGGCTTAGCCGAGCGCGTCATCCACATCGACAAAACGACCGCTAAGCATGGAAATCCGCCTGTTGCACGGCGCCGCGATTGCGCCTTACATCGATGACCTCGCTCGCCTGCGCCTTTCGGTGTTTCGCGAGTTTCCCTACCTTTACGACGGTACGCCGCAGTACGAGGCCGACTACTTGTCCACCTACGCCCGCTCCGGGCGCAGCCTGGCGGTGCTGGCCATCGACCAAGGGCAGGTGGTGGGGGCCTCCACGGGCCTGCCTCTGGTCGACGAGACGCCTGAGTTCCAGCAGCCGTTCCTGGCCCAGGGGCGCGACCCCGCGAGCGTCTACTACTTCGGCGAGTCGGTGCTATTGCCGGCCTACCGGGGCCAGGGGCTGGGCGTGCGCTTTTTCATCGAGCGCGAGTCCTATGCTCACAAGCTCGCCGAGTTCGATTACTGCGCGTTCTGCTCGGTCGAGCGGCCGGCCGGGCATCCTCGGCGTCCTGCTGACTACAAGCCCTTGCACGGTTTCTGGCGCAATCGTGGCTTCCTGCATGAGCCGTCGCTGCGCACCACCTATGCCTGGCGCGACCTCGACGAGGAGCAGGCATCGGCGAAGATCATGTCCTTCTGGCTCAAGGAACTGCCCTTGTGATCCGTCTGGCCGCTTGCCAGTACGCCATAGAGCTGCACGAGACCTGGGCGGCCTATGCCGAGCACCTCCAGAGCTTGTGCGCCGAGGCTGTCGAGGGCGGCGCGCAGTTGTTGCTGTTGCCTGAGTATGCGGGGTTGGTCCTCAGCGGGCAGTTGCCCCCTGAGCAACGGAGCGACCTGAAGGGGTCGATCGTTGGGATCCAGCCGCTGATCGAGCCCTGGCTTGCCTTGTGCGAGGGAATCGCCCGGCGCTGGGGGATCTATCTGCAGCCGGGCAGCCTGCCGCTGCTCGAGACGGACGGGCGCTACCGCAACCGCGCCTGGCTGTTCGGACCGGACGGTGTGCTGGGTTATCAGGACAAACTGATCATGACCCGCTTCGAGCGTGAGCAATGGGACATCGCTGCCGGGGAAGGGCTCAAGGTGTTCGACACGGCGCTGGGGCAATTGGGCATCCTGATCTGTTACGACAACGAGTTTCCCCTGCTTGCCCGGCACTTGGCCGAACGGGGCGCCGACTTGATCCTGGCCCCGAGCTGCACTGACACCGAGGCTGGTTATCACCGGGTGCGCATTGGAGCCCAGGCCCGAGCACTGGAGAACCAGATCGCGGTGCTGCAAAGCCCGACGGTGGGCATGGCAGCCTGGTCGCCGGCACTTGACGAGAATATCGGACGGGCAGGGCTGTTCGTGCCGCCGGATTACGGCATGCCGAGTAATGGGGTGATTGCCGAGAGCACCGAGCTTTGCCCTAAGGGCAGCCGCTGGCTGCTGGGTGAAGTCGATCTGGAGGGGGTACGCCGGGTTCGACGTGAAGGACAGGTGTTCATCCGGCGGGACTGGCCGGAGCAGTTCGACAGAATCGGATAGAACAGTTGCGGCCCCTTCGCGGGTGAACCGGCTCCTACCAGCGCTCCACTGTTGTTGGATTCAGTGGATGCCCTGTGGAGTGGGTTCAGCCGCGAAGAAGGCGCCGCTGCTACATCAGGCTTACTTCACTTCAACCGCAAGGCTCTGCGCGATCTTGCTCTGCCACAGGGCGGGACCGGTGATGTGCACCGACTCACCGTTGCTGTCCACCGCGACGGTGACCGGCATGTCCTTGACCTCGAACTCGTAGATCGCTTCCATGCCCAGCTCGGCGAAGGCCAGGACCTGGGATTTGCGGATCGCCTGGGCCACCAGGTAGGCGGCGCCGCCAACGGCCATCAGGTACACCGCTTTGTTGTCCTTGATCGCCTCGATGGCGGTCGGGCCACGCTCGGACTTGCCGATCATGCCCAGCAGGCCGGTCTGCTCGAGGATCTGGCGGGTGAACTTGTCCATGCGGGTGGCGGTGGTCGGGCCGGCTGGGCCTACCACTTCGTCACCGACTGGATCGACCGGGCCGACGTAATAGATGAAGCGGCCTTTGAGGTCGACCGGCAGTTCTTCGCCGCGGTTGAGCATCTCGACCATGCGCTTGTGCGCGGCGTCGCGACCGGTGAGCATCTTGCCGTTGAGCAGCAGGGTCTCGCCCGGCTTCCAGCTGGCGACTTCTTCTGGGGTGATCGCGTCGAGGTTGACGCGGCGGGCACTCGGGCCGGCTTCCCAGACGATTTCCGGGTAGGCGTCGAGCGACGGCGCTTCCAGCTCGGCCGGGCCGGAGCCGTCCAGCACGAAGTGGGCGTGACGGGTGGCGGCGCAGTTCGGGATCATGCAGACCGGCAGCGAGGCGGCGTGGGTCGGGTAGTCCATGATCTTGACGTCGAGCACGGTGGTCAGACCGCCCAGGCCCTGGGCACCGATACCCAGCTGGTTGACCTTCTCGAACAGCTCCAGGCGCAGTTCTTCGATGCGGTTCTGCGGGCCACGGGCCTTGAGCTCATGGATGTCGATGGACTCCATCAACACTTCCTTGGCCATGACCGCGGCTTTCTCGGCAGTGCCGCCGATGCCGATACCCAGCATGCCAGGCGGGCACCAGCCGGCGCCCATGGTCGGGACAGTCTTCAGGACCCAGTCGACGATCGAATCGGATGGGTTGAGCATGGCCATCTTCGACTTGTTCTCCGAGCCGCCGCCCTTGGCTGCGACGTCGACCTCGACCTTGTCGCCGGGCACGATGGAGTAGTGGATGACGGCCGGGGTGTTGTCCTTGGTGTTCTTGCGGGCACCGGCGGGGTCAGCCAGGATCGAGGCGCGCAGGACGTTTTCAGGCAGGTTGTAGGCGCGACGCACACCCTCGTTGATCATGTCGTCGACGCTCATGGTGGCGCCATCCCAGCGCACGTCCATGCCCACGCGCACGAACACGGTGACGATACCGGTGTCCTGGCAAATCGGGCGGTGGCCGGTGGCGCACATGCGCGAGTTGATCAGGATCTGGGCGATGGAGTCGCGCGCAGCGGGCGACTCTTCACGCAGATAAGCCTCGTGCATCGCCTGGATGAAATCGACGGGGTGGTAGTACGAGATGAATTGCAGGGCGTCGGCAACGCTCTGAATCAGGTCGTCTTGCTTGATCACGGTCATGCAGCGCGCTCCTCTTAAAGACGGGAACATTCAAAAAGGCTCTTTCGACACAGCCGACCAGCGCGTCGAAACACCTTGCAAGGCGCGCCGGCAGGCAGTGGCCGACGCAAAAGGGCGCGGCAGTATAGCGTGCATCGGTGCCCGGCACACCTGCGTGTGGTCTGGACCAAGGTCGGCATGCTGTGGGCATCCTTTTTGCTCAATTGCCGGCCAAGCCCTAGAGTGGGCGCAGTGATGTGTGGAGATGTCTCGATCATGCCCGAACTTCGCGTCGGCGAGCACCGCTGGAGCGTGCCGGCTGCCAGCAACCTGCTCGACGCCCTCAACGAGGCCGGTTATGCCGTGCCCTACAGCTGCCGCGCTGGCAGTTGCCACGCCTGCCTGGTGCATTGCCTGGAAGGCCTGCCCGAGGATGCCATGCCCGAGGCCTTGGGCACCGAGCAGCGTGAGCAGGGCTGGCGCCTGGCCTGCCAGTGCCGGGTGAACGGCGATCTGCAGGTCGCCGTCTTCGACCCGCTGGCCGACGGCCTGCCTGCGCGGGTCTGCGAGTTGGACTGGTTCGGTGACGTATTGCGTTTGCGTCTGCAACCCGAGCGGCCTCTGCGCTATCAGGCAGGGCAGCATCTGGTGCTGTGGCTGCAGGGTGTTGCACGGCCTTATTCGCTGGCCAGCCTGCCAGGCGAAGATGCGTGCCTGGAGTTTCATCTGGACTGCCGCCTGCCGGGGGCCTTTTGCGACCAAGCCCGGCATTTGGCCGTTGGTGACGAACTGCGCCTGGGCGAGCTCAGGGGCGGTGCCCTGCACTACGATGCCGGGTGGCAGGATCGGCCGCTATGGCTGCTGGCGGCAGGGACGGGGATGGCGCCGTTGTGGGGGATTCTGCGCGAGGCACTGCGACAGGGGCATCAGGAGGAGATCAAGGTGATGCACGTGGCGCGGGATCGCCAGGGGCATTATCTGGCTGGCCCCTTGAATGAGCTGGCAAGCCGATATCCACAGGTGGATGTGTGGTGCGTGACCGCAGATGTGATGCAGGATGCGTTGGCGGGGCTGCGCCCGTCGTCGCGACAGACGGTGGCACTGACGTGCGGAGCGCCGGGCAGTGTGGAGCAGTTCGCGCGGCGGCTGTTCATTGCCGGTGTGCCGAGGAACCAGGTGTTTGCCGATGTGTTCACCGAGCATGCCTGAGTGAACAGAGGAGGGCGTTGCCCTCCTTTCGCGTTGCAAGGCCGCACCCACAGGTACAGCGGTGGGCGCTGGCCAAACCTGCGATGGGCCGCGAAGCGGCCCCTGGGTGCTACAACATCAGACCAGCGGATCACCCACGTGCAGGATCTTCATGCCGTTGGTGCCACCGATGGTGTGGTAGCTGTCGCCCTTGGTCAGGATTACCCAGTCACCCTGTTGCACCAGGCCGCGCTTGAGTAGCTCGTCGACGGCCGCCTGGCTGACCTTTTCGGCCGGCAGCGAGGCTGGGTCGAAGGCGATCGGGTAGACGCCGCGGAACAGCGATGCACGCGCTTGGGTCGCGCGGTGCGGCGACATGGCGTAGATCGGGACGTGCGAGCGCAGGCGCGACATGATCAGCGGGGTGTAGCCGCTCTCGGTGAGGGCGATGATCGCCTTGACGCCCGGGAAGTGGTTGGCGGTGTACATCGCGGCCAGGGCGATGCTCTCGTCGCAACGTTCGAACGTCGTGTGCAGGCGGTGGCTGGATTTCTGGCTGGTCGGGTGCTTCTCGGCGCCTTGGCAGACGCGGGCCATGGCCTTGACCGCTTCGATCGGGTAGGCACCGGCGGCGCTTTCGGCGGAGAGCATGACCGCGTCGGTGTTGTCCAGCACGGCGTTGGCCACGTCGGACACTTCGGCGCGGGTCGGCATCGGGTTCTGGATCATCGACTCCATCATCTGGGTCGCGACGATCACCGCTTTGTTGTTGCGGCGGGCGTGCTGGATGATCTTCTTCTGGATGGCGATCAGCTCGGCGTCGCCGATTTCCACGCCCAGGTCACCACGGGCGACCATGACTGCGTCGGAGGCTGCGATCAGGTTGTCCAGGGTCTCGTCGTCGGCGACGGCCTCGGCGCGCTCGATCTTGGCCACCAGCCAGGCGGTGCCACCGGCTTCGTCGCGCAGCTTGCGGGCATATTCCATGTCGCTGGCGTCACGCGGGAAGGAAACGGCCAGGTAGTCCAGGTCCATCTCTGCGGCCAGCTTGATGTCGGCCTTGTCCTTCTCGGTCAAGGCCGGCGCGGTCAGGCCGCCACCTTTGCGGTTGATGCCTTTGTGGTCGGACAGCGGGCCACCGATGATCACCACGCAGTGCAGGGCGTCGGCGGTCGCGGTTTCGACGCGCATGACCACACGGCCGTCGTCGAGCAGCAGCTCGTCGCCGACGCCGCAGTCCTTGACCAGGTCGGGGTAGTCGATACCGACGATTTCCTGGTTGCCTTCGGTCAGCGGATGGGCGGTGGAGAAGGTGAACTTGTCACCGATCTTCAATTCGATGCGCTTGTTGCTGAATTTGGCGATGCGGATCTTCGGACCCTGCAGGTCGCCCAGCAGCGCGACGTGGCGGCCATTCTTGGCGGCGATGTCGCGGATCAGGCGGGCGCGGGCCTTGTGCTCGTCTGGAGTACCGTGGGAGAAGTTCAGGCGTGCCACGTCCAGGCCGGCAAGGATCAGTTGTTCGATCACTTCCGGTGAGTTGCTGGCGGGGCCCAGGGTGGCGACGATTTTGGTACGGCGGATGGTCATGCACAGACTCCTATAGTGAAGCGCAGCGAAAGGCTACTCCTGAATATCGCTGTAGTCATTGTTCCGTTGCACTACCTCACCGCTTGTCAGGGTGGCGTTTGAACGGTCGGGGTATGCTTGCAGATGCGTGTGAAGATTTGCCGCGCCAGGCCGATACACTGTCCATCAAAGGAGATCCCCCATGCGAGCCCTGATCGTTTTAGCCGTCGCGGCCAGTGTCGTCGGCTGCACCCGCTGGTCGATGGACCATCACCTGAACAATGCCTACCGAGCCTATGACCGAGGTGACTGCCAACGCGTGATGCTGGAACTCTCGGAGGTGGACCGCACCAGCCGGGCGCGACCGTTCATCCATCCGGAAGTTTCGATGCTGCGTGGCCAGTGCCTGGAGCGTCAGAAGCTCTACATGGACGCGGCCCAGACTTATCAGTATCTGATACAGCGTTATCCACAGAACGAGTACGCCTACCGCGCCAAGGCGCGCCTGCAGACCCTCGAGCAGCTTGGGCACCTGCGAGGCGAGTCGGCGGTGGCGACGCCTGCGACCGGTACACCTTGGCGTTAACACCAAGGTGTTCTTGATTTCATGGAAATGCCGAGTCGCGCTGAGCTAATCTGTTAACAAGATGTAACGCTCACCGCCAGTACCTTGTCTTCCTGGCATCAGGTACGGACCGCACCACGCCATGTTTATTCAACGCCATATAGAACGCCACCAGTTGCCTTGTGTTCTCAAGGTCTACAACCGGTTCACCGACCAGCAGATCGGCTACCTGGGCAATGCTTCGGAAGATGGCATGATGTTGATCAGCCATCTGCCGGTACTGGTGGGGCCGGATTTCGAATTGCAACTGCGCCTGCCGGTGGTCGGTGGCGGGGTGCAGTGCATCAATCTCACCGCCAGTTGCCTGTGGTGCCGGGAGGATCAGACCCCCGGCCACTATGATGCCGGCTTCATGCTGTTGCAGCCCCCGCGTGAGTACGATGATTTCGTCCAGGCTCTGCGCAACTACTTCAGCTTCCGCCCCATCAACGCCTCCGCCTGAGCTTTCGGCAACGCGCTGCAGCGAATTCGAGGGTGTGAACCGGCCTGTCAGGTCGCTAGACTCTGGTCGACCTTGTTACAGGAAGCCCCCGTGAGCTCCAGCATCTTCTGGCACGACTACGAAACCACCGGCATCAATCCACGCTGCGACCGCCCGCTGCAAGTCGCCGGCGTGCGCACGGACCTTGAACTCAACGAGATCGAGGCGCCCATCAGCCTTTATTGTCGCCCCAGCGACGATATCCTGCCGCACCCGGCCGCTTGCCTGGTCACGGGCATCACTCCCGCGCAACTGGCCCGCGACGGTCTGTGCGAAGCCGAATTCATGACCCGGATCCATGCGCAGTTGGCCCGTCCTGGCACTTGTGGCGCGGGCTACAACACCCTGCGCTTCGATGACGAGGTCACTCGCTACAGCCTCTACCGAAACTTCTTCGACCCCTATGCCCGTGAATGGCAGGGGGGCAACAGCCGCTGGGACCTGATCGACGTGGTGCGCACCGCCTATGCCTTGCGCCCGGAAGGCATCGTCTGGCCACAGCAGGACGGTCGCACCAGCCTGCGCCTTGAATTACTGAGCAAGGCCAACGGCATCGATCATGGCCACGCCCACGAAGCGCTTTCCGACGTACGGGCAACGATCGCCTTGGCCCGCCTGATTCGCCAGAAGCAACCCAAGTTATATGACTGGTTGTTCCAATTGCGCAGCAAGCACAAGGTGATGGAGCAGATCCGTCTTTTGCAGCCGCTGGTACATGTATCCGGCCGTTTCTCTGCAGAGCGTAATTATCTGGGGGTGGTATTGCCATTGGCCTGGCACCCACGTAATCGGAATGCACTGATTGTGTGCGACCTGCACCTGGATACCTTGCCGTTGTTGCAAGAGACCCCAGAAACATTACGACAATGTTTGTATACCCGGCGTGACGAATTGCCTGATGGACAATTACCCGTTCCGCTGAAGTTGGTGCACATCAATCGTTGCCCGGTCGTGGCGCCGTTGTCGGTATTGCGCCCTGTCGATCAGCAGCGGTTGGGTCTGGATATGTCGCAGTTGCAACGCCGCGGGGAACAATTGGCCGAGCAACAGCATATTTGGCAGGACAAGCTCGAAGCCATTTACAGCGGCGATGAGTTCGCGCCCAGCGAGGATCCTGAGCAACAGTTGTATGACGGTTTTCTGGGGGACCGGGATCGTCGCCTCTGTGAACAAGTGCGCACCCTTGAACCTGTGCAATTGGGGCAGGGGCACTGGATGTTCGATGACCCCAGGATGTCGGAGCTTTTATTCCGTTACCGGGCAAGAAACTTCCCCGATACCTTGAACGCCGAGGAGCGGCAGCGCTGGTTCTCGTTCTGCCAGCAGCGCTTGAGTGACCCGCGGCTAGGCGCCCCCAACACGCTGGGTGACTTCGAGCAGGCTTGCCAGAGCGCCCTGGCAACTGCAGATGCTGCCGGAAGGGAGGTGTTGGAGGCCTGGCAGGCACATGTTCAGCAGTTGAAGGCGCTGTATCAACGCTAAGGTACACACCCAATAAAAAACGCCAGCAATGTGCCGGCGTTTTTTATTGGGCGTGCGAGAGGCAGCCAGCTGTCAGTCAGTCCAGCAGGGTTGCCCAGCCTTCAACCACATCGCCACCCCATTTGGCTTTCCATTCTTTCAGGGTCTTGTGGTTGCCGCCTTTGGTTTCGATCACTTCGCCATTGTGCGGGTTCTTGTACTGCTTGACCTTGCGAGCACGCTTGGTGCCAGTGGCCTTGACCGCACCGCGCGGTGCTTTGCTCAGTTTGGATTCTGGATCCAGCAGGGCAATCACGTCACGCAGGGACTTGGAATATTCGCCCATCAGTGCGCGCAGTTTGCCTTCGAACTCCAGTTCTTTCTTCAGTTTGTCATCTTGCGACAGGTTGGCCAGGCGGGCCTGAAGTTCCTTGATGGCTTCTTCGGTAGCGCGGTATTCGTTGATCAGGGACATGGAGTGGTCCTTAGTGCAATGTTCAAAGAGAAACAGTTCGGGCCAATAATAGACAGGCGATACTCTCAAGTAAACAATTAAAAAGGCAATAAACTGTTAATTGCCGTGGGGCTTTGCAGGCATTTGGTTAAGAAAATTTTACATATCGCCCGACAAATTCATCGTTTCCTACGTGGGCGGCTCAATTGGCACCTTTGCCCCTCGCGGACCGGGCGTGTGTGCTGTAGTGGGGGCAATCATTACTGCGTTTTTCCTGGCGGGCCGTTAGAATGTGCGCCTTTGCGAAGTTTCCGGAGTCCCCTTCATGCGCACCTATCGACTGGTGATTGCCTGCCCCGACCGTGTCGGCATCGTGGCAAAAGTCAGTAATTTCCTGGCCCTGTACAACGGCTGGATCAACGAAGCCAGCCACCACTCCGATGAGCAGAGCGGTTGGTTCTTCATGCGCCATGAGATCCGCGCCGAATCCCTGCCCTTTGGCATCGAAGCGTTTCGCGAGGCGTTCGCGCCGATCGCCGAAGAGTTCTCCATGACCTGGCGTATCACCGACTCGGCCCAGAAGAAGCGCGTGGTGCTGATGGCCAGCCGCGAATCCCATTGCCTGGCCGACCTGCTGCATCGCTGGCACACCGACGAGCTCGATTGCGAAATCCCCTGCGTGATCTCCAACCACAACGACCTGCGCAGTATGGTCGAGTGGCACGGCATCCCGTTCTTCCATGTGCCGGTCGATCCCAAGGACAAGCAACCGGCCTTTGCCGAGGTCTCGCGTCTGGTCCAGGAGCATGGGGCCGATGTCGTGGTTCTGGCGCGCTACATGCAGATCCTGCCGCCGCAGCTGTGCCAGGAATACGCCGAAAAGGTCATCAACATCCACCACAGCTTCCTGCCCTCGTTCGTCGGCGCCAAGCCGTACCACCAGGCGGCGCTGCGTGGCGTGAAGCTGATCGGTGCGACCTGCCACTACGTCACCGAAGAGCTGGACGCCGGTCCGATCATCGAGCAGGACGTGGTGCGTGTCACCCACGCCGACAGCATCGAAGACATGGTGCGTTTCGGTCGTGACGTGGAGAAGATGGTGCTGGCCCGCGGTCTGCGCTACCACCTGGAAGACCGCGTTCTGGTGCACGGCAACAAGACCGTGGTGTTCGACTAAGCGAAGATGGCCGATCCCCGCGACAAGGCCGCGGCGGTGGCGCCGCCCACCTTGGGCGAGGGTTGCCTCGCTCGCTTCGACCTCGAGCGCATGAGCGAAGAGGCAGGCACCCACTTCCCGGGTGCCGCTGCGCTCTGGCGCCAGCTCAACTCGCCTGACGACGCCAGCGCGCCAGCAACGGACGCGCCAGCAGGCAAACGAACACCGGGCCCCCGGCGATCAGATAGAAGTAGTAGGTGACCGCGCGCCAGATCAGGATCGCTGCCGCCGCCGTCGAGCTGCCCACCAGGGGTGTCAGCAGGCTCGCCGAGGTCAATTCGGCGGCCCCGGCGCCGCCTGGCAGCAGGCTGAACTGCCCGGCGCTGAGCGACAGGATCTGCACCAGAAAGCTTGGGATCCACGAAAGCTCGACGCCCAGCCCTCGCAGAACCAGGTACAGCACGCTGTAGCGCAGGCTCCAGTGCACACAGGTCAAACTGAAAACCAGAATCAGGATGCGCTTGGGCAGGCGCCAGGTGTCCGTCAGTGCGTGGACGAAACGCAACACTTTGCGCGCCCATCGCCGTCTGCGCTGCACGGACATGCCCAACCGGCGTAGCAGCCGGCCGTTCAGGCGCATCACCGTATGCCGGTAGTGCAGCAACGCGAGAATCGCCATCAGCGCCAAACACAGTAACAGGGCGCTGCCCAACAGCATGCTCTGCTGGTTATGCCCCAGGCTGTGAAACAGGGCGTAGCCTGCAATGGCCAGCATCGCGCAGAAGAAGAACACCAGATCGTTCAACTGATCCATGGCGAACACCGCGCCGCTGCGCGCCGGGCCGATACGCTCGCGCGCCAGCAGGGCCATGAGGGTCAGTGGTCCGCCGCTGCCACCAGGGGTGGTGCAGATGGCGAACTCGGTGGCCATGACCACCGCCAGGCTGCGTACTCGACCGAGGCGTGCCCCTTGCTGGCCGAGCAGCAGTCGCAGGCGCACGGCATTGATCACCCAGCACAGCAGGATCATGCCCAGCAGCACAGCCATCAGGCTTGGGGCGAAGGCGCGCAGGCGCGTCAGCAGATCGCTGCCACCGAGCAAGGTGGGCACCAGCAATGCCAGCAGCAGTGCCAGACCCAGCCAGCCCAGGCGGCTCATGCCTGGACCTGACGCGCCAGCCAGGCGGATTTGGTCAGTGGTTGACGTCCCTGCGCCAGCAACGTTTGCAAGGTCTGCAACCAGTAATCGCGGGAGTCCGGATGGCGCATATCCACGGGATGCAGGCCAAGGCGCAGCGTGGCTGCATTGCGCCAGCGTCGCCCCTGCCAGTCGCAGATCATCCGCGAAAGCCCCCGCCGCCAAGCACTGCGGGCGCTCCACACCATGCCTGGGGCCTGGATGGCGGTGAACTCCGGCAGGCGATAGAGGTGCTGGGGCGTGCTGGTGTAGCGCAGCGGCAACCGACGCAGGGCCTGTCGCGTACCCTCGCTCATCAACCAGGCGGGGGCGACGAAGCCGGCCACAGGCCAGCCGTGGCGGTCGAACACTTCCAGGCCTGCTTCCAGGCGCAGCAAGGCCTCGGCCTCGTCTAGCCCATAGAATTCACCCTCATGGGTGTAGATCCGACGCATGAAGAACTCGCGGGCGCTGCGCGGTGGTGGCCCGTCATCAGCATGGAAGTAACCGTGCAGGGCCAGTTCGTCACCCTGGGCCAGGCGTCGTTCGAGCACGCGGCAGAAGGTCGGCGAGCGGGACAGGGGATTGCGATGATGGAAGTCCGGTACCACCAGCCATGTCATGGGCACAGTGCCCAGGTCTTCCACGGCCTGGACGAACGGCTGGTAATCCGGCCAGGTTTCGGGCGCGACATCGTGCAGCACCAGCATCAGGCTGCGCGGCGCGGCATCTGTCTCAACCATGGGCGCGTACCTGCGGCTGGTGGCCGAGCACGGCCTGGTAGTGCTCCAGCAGGCCATCGACCACGTGGTCCCAGGCGTAGTGCAGCTCTGCATGGCGGCGGGCCTGGGCGCCCAGCCGACGTACTCCGGCCTCGAAGGTTTCGCGCACAGCGTTCGCCATGGCCTGGGCGTCGTTGGGCGTGCACAGGCGTCCGCAGCGTTCATCGACGATCTCGCTGAAGGCGCCGGCCCGTACCGCCACCACGGGCAGGCCACTGGCCATGGCCTCGAGGATGACCAGGCCGAAGGTTTCCTGATCGCCCGCATGCACCAGCAGGTCCGCGCTGGCGAACAGCCGGGCGACCTCTTGAGGTGGGCAGAAATGGTCGATGACGCTGACATTGTCCGGCACATTGGCGGGCATGTTCGAGCCTACCAACAGCAAATGATAGTGGCGGCCCAATCGCCTTATGCAGTCAAGCAGCACCGGCAGGTTCTTCTCCCGCGAGCCACGCCCGGCGAACACCAGCAGGCGTGTGGTATCAGGGATCCCCAGTTCGGCACGCAGGCCCGGGTCGCGGTGTTCGGGGTTGAAGGTACTCAGGTCGACGCCCAGGTGCTGCACATGCACCTCCTTGACGCCTAGCCGACACAGCTTGTCAGCCATCACCTGGCTGGGAGCCAGTACACGGTCGAAGTTGCCGTACAGTTTGCTGACATAGGCCTCGACGTTGGGGGTGAACCAGTTGCCCATGCGGTTGCTCACCAGCAGCGGCAAGTCGGAGTGATAGAAACCGATCACCGGCACGTCGAGCTTGCGCCGCGCTTCGAGGGCCGCCCAGGCCGTGAGGTAGGGGTCACCGACTTCGATCAGGTCAGGCTGCAGGCGCCGCAGCACGTTGCACCAGGGGGCCAGGCGCACCGGAAAACGGTAGCCGTTGCCAAAGGGCAGGGGCGGTGCCGGCACCTGGTAGATGCCGTCGGCATCGGTGGCGCTGGCGCCGGGGATCAAGAGGCTGTGACGCACGCCAGGCCTGGCGTCGAGTCGGCGATGTTTGGCATCAAGATAGGTACGTACGCCGCCACTGGCCGGGGCGTAGAACATGGTGATGTCAGCGATGTGCACGATCAGCATCCCTCCGGGATCGTCTTCGGGTCTGTCATCGGGCTGCGATGAGCAGGCGATAACGCGCCTAAAGGTTGACCTTACTGAAGGATAGTTTGTTCGATCGGAGGTAGGCAGCGGAAAGCGTCAAGCTGCAGGTTGCGAGCTGCAAGCTTCAAGCTGCAAGAGCCAGCGGCGCCCCGCCTGCTTTTCTTGCTGCTTGAAGCTCGAAGCTTGCGGCTTGAAGCTCTAGATCCGGAAACTGCCGACCAGATGCTTGAGGCGGGTGGCTTGCTGTTCCAGGTCCGAGCAGGCGCGCAGGGTAGCCTGCAGGTTCTCGACGCCTTCCTGGTTGAGCATGTTGATTTCGTTGATGTCCATGTTGATCGAGTCGACCACGGCGGTCTGCTCCTCGGTGGCTGTAGCCACCGACTGGTTCATGCCGTCGATCTCGCCGATACGCACGGTCACGCTGTCCAGGCGCTCGCCGGCCTGGTTGGCGATCTCCACGCTGTCCTGGCTGTGGCGCTGGCTCTGACCCATGGTCTCCACCGACTCACGGGCACCGACCTGCAGCTCCTCGATCATGTTCTGCACTTGCTGCGCCGATTCCTGGGTGCGGTGGGCGAGGTTGCGCACTTCGTCGGCGACCACGGCGAAACCGCGGCCAGCCTCGCCTGCACGGGCGGCCTCGATCGCCGCGTTCAGCGCCAGCAGGTTGGTCTGTTGGGAGATGCTGGTGATCACCTCGAGAATCTGGCCGATGTTGACGGTCTTGTTGTTGAGCGTCTCGATGTGGGCGCTGGAGGTGACGATCAGGTCGGACAGGCGATTCATCGCCTCGATGTTGCGCTCTACCACCTGCTGGCCTTCTTCGGCCAGCAGACGCGCCGAGGTGGCGTGCTGGGAAGCCTGGGCCGCGTTGCCGGCGATCTCCTGGGCGGCAGCGCCCAGCTCGTTGATGGCGGCGGCGACGCTGTTGGTGCGGTTGGCCTGTTCGTCGGAGTTTGTCATCGACGAGTTGGAAGCACTGATCACCCGCAGGGCCACTTCGTTGACTTGTTCGGTGGCCGAGGACACTTCGCGGATCGAGGCGTGGATACGCTCGACGAAGCGGTTGAACGCTGTGCCGAGGATGCCGAACTCATCGTGTTGATGGATCTGCAGGCGCTTGGTCAGGTCGCCTTCACCCTCGGCGATGTCTTCCATGGCGCGGGTCATGGTGTGCAAGGGCTGCATCAGCACGCGGATCAGCAAACCCAGCAGGGCAATGATGATGACAACCGCCACGATCGTCGCGATCACCGCCGAGGTACGGAAGGTGCTGAGCATGGTGAAGGCTTTGTCTTTATCCACCGACAGGCCGATGTACCAGTTGGCCGAAGGCAGGCCCTTGATCGGGGTGAAGGTCAGCAAGCGCGCCTGGCCGTCGGATTCGACTTCGGTCAGCTCGCCGGACAGCTTGGGCGTTTGCTGTGGGAACAGGTCCGACAGCGACTTCATCACCAAGTCTTTGTTCGGGTGCACCAGGATCTTGCCTTGGTCGTTGACCAGGAAGGCGTAGCCCATGCCGCCGAAGTCCAGCGAATTGATGATTTCCACAAGGCCGTCGAGGGCCAGGTCACCACCGACCACACCGACGCTGCTCGAGACCTTGCTGAGGATACCGATGACCATCTTGTTGGTGGTCAGGTCGATGTAGGGTTCGGTCAGCATGGCGCCACTGGCGTTCATGCCGTCCTTGTACCAGGGACGCACGCGAGGGTCGTAGCCGTCGGGCATCTTGGAGTCGGGGCGCACGCTGAAACCGCCGTCCACCTTGCCCAGGTAAACGGTGAGGAAGCTCGACAGCAGGGCTTGCTGACCCATGAAGGTTTCGGCATTGGCCGGATTCTGTGCGATGTTCTGCGACAGGTTTTCCACCAACTTGATTCGGCCATCGAACAGGTTGCGAATGTTGGTCGAGGTAGACCCGCCCATTTCAGCCAGATAACTCTCGAGATTCTCGCGAATCGCATTACGCTGGAGGTAGTCGTTGTAGAGGGTGAACAGGCTGAACGCGAGTATCACGATCAATGACGCCGCCAAGAGAATCTTGTGGCTGAAACGAAGGCTTTTGTTCATGGCGTGGTCCGCTAAGGTTTTTATCGGGTCGTTCGCACGAAGGTTGTTTGAAAACAGTGCAACAATCGCCGGAGGTCCTTTTCGGGATGTTCCTGTCTTTCAGAGTGAGTATCACCACGGCATATCGGCCGTTAGGCGGCAAAGCTTGAGTAGAGGATGAAAGAAGATGTCGGATACTTCGCAAATAGTTGTAGGGGCGGGGCCTGACGGCCAGCCAGTGAGCCAAGCCATGCGCCTGGCCAACCGCCATGGGCTGGTTGCCGGTGCCACAGGGACGGGCAAGACCGTGACCCTGCAACGCCTGGCCGAGGTCTTCAGCGATGCGGGAGTCGCGGTGTTCGCCGCCGACGTGAAGGGCGACCTGTGCGGCCTGGGAGCGGCCGGTGCCCCCCAGGGCAAGGTGGCCGAGCGTATTGCCGGGATGCCATGGTTGGGCCATCGCCCTCAGGCCTATCCCGTGACCTTGTGGGATATTGCAGGGGAGTCGGGCCATCCCTTGCGAACGACACTCAGCGAAATGGGGCCCCTGTTGTTGGGCAACTTGCTGGAACTGACCGACAGCCAGCAGGCGGCGTTGTACGCGGCCTTCAAGGTGGCTGACCGTGAAGGGCTGTTGCTGCTGGACCTCAAGGACCTCAAGGCGCTGCTCGGGCACCTTAAGGACAACCCGCAATTGTTGGGCGAGGACAGTGCATTGATGACCACGGGCTCCACCCAGGCCCTGCTGCGTCGCCTGGCGACTCTGGAGCAGCAGGGGGCTGAGGCCCTGTTCGGCGAGCCGGCCCTGCAATTGGAGGATCTGCTGCGCCCGGATCGCGATGGGCGTGGACGTATCCACTTGCTCGATGCCAGCCGGCTGGTGCATGAGGCGCCGAAGGTCTATGCCACCTTCCTTTTATGGTTGCTGGCCGAGCTGTTCGAACAGTTGCCCGAGCGCGGTGATGCCGACAAGCCCGTGTTGGCGTTGTTCTTCGACGAGGCGCACTTGCTGTTCAACGGCACCCCCAAGGCTCTGCAGGATCGCCTCGAACAAGTGGTTCGACTGATCCGTTCCAAAGGCGTAGGGGTGTATTTCGTGACCCAGTCGCCAGGAGACTTGCCCGATGCGGTGCTGGCGCAGTTGGGGCTGCGGATCCAGCATGGGCTGCGTGCGTTCACCGCCAAGGAGCAGAAGTCGCTCAGGGCCGTGGCCGACGGTTTCCGTCCTAACCCGGCGTTCGATGCACTCGCCGTGTTGACCGAGCTGGGTATCGGTGAGGCGCTGGTGGGGACCTTGCAGGAGAAAGGCACGCCGGAAATGGTCCAGCGGGTACTGGTGGCGCCGCCGCAGTCGCGTATCGGACCGTTGACCGAGGCCGAGCGCGAAGCGCTGGTTGCAGCCTCGCCACTGGCGGGGCGTTATGACAAACCAGTCGACCGTGAATCGGCCTACGAGATGTTAACCGCTCGCAAGGGGGAGCCGGTGGAGCCCGCGCCGCAGCCCAAGGCCGATGAGGAGAGCTTTGCCGACAAGGCCGGAGAGTTTTTGCAGAGTGCCGCGGGGCAGGCGATCAAGTCGGCGGTACGCCAGGCGGCCAATCAGTTGGGGCGCCAATTGGTGCGTGGGCTGATGGGCTCGCTGCTGGGCGGCAAACGGCGGTAGTGGGCTGGTGCTGCCAGCACCCACAGGTGTTCGGCATCATGAATACATGAAAAAGGCGCCCGAAGGCGCCTTTTTCATGATAGCGGTATCGATCAGCCGATCGCCTTGGAGGCCAGCCAGAACAGGCCGGCAGCCAGGCCCATCGACGCCGGCAGGGTCAGGACCCAGGCCAGCAGGATGGTCTTCACGGTGCCGCCTTGCAGGCCGCTTTTGTTGGCGACCATGGTGCCGGCGACACCCGACGACAATACGTGGGTGGTCGAGACTGGCAGGCTGAACACGTTGGCCAAGCCAATGGCGCAGGCCGCGGTGATCTGAGCCGACATGCCCTGGGCGTAGGTCATGCCTTGCTTGCCGATCTTCTCGCCGACCGTCAGCACCACGCGCTTCCAGCCGACCATGGTGCCCAGGCCCAGGGCCAGGGCGACGGCCACGATCACCCAGAATGGTGCGTATTCGGTGGTGGCGGTCAGGTCTTTGCGCAGCTTCTCGAGGTCGGCCTTTTCACGGCTTTCCAGACCTGGGAGCTTGCCGACCTTCTTGGCGGTGTCATCCAGGCAGAGCAGGTAGCGACGGACTTCGACGCGCTTCTCCGCGCTCAGGTCGCGGTAGTCGGTGACGCCGTGCAGCGACGATTGCAGGGCGGCGATGGTCGGCTCGGTCTGCTGCGGATTGCAGCTGAACTGCTCCGGCAGGTCGGTCGACTTGGCCTTGCCCAGTGCCAGGAACTCGCCCAGGGTGGCGGCGTTGCGCTGGTAGAACTGGCTCATGTGCAGGGTGGCGTCGCGGGTGCGCTCGATCTGGTAGGTGGTGCTGTTCAGGTCGAGGACGAACTTGGCAGGAACGATACCGATCAGTACCAGCATGATCAGGCCGATGCCTTTCTGGCCGTCGTTGGAGCCGTGCACGAAGCTGACACCCATCGCGGAAATCACCAGCACCAGGCGATTCCAGAATGGCGGGTGCTTCTTGTCGTCCAGCTTGCGGCGTTGTTCCGGTGTCTTGTGCATCTTCGACAGCGGGCGCCACCATTTGAGGCCGATCAATACCAGGGCCGCGACGGCGAAGCCGGCCATGGGCGAGATCACCAGCGACATGGCGATGTCGATCGCCTTCTGCCAGTTGACGCCATCGCCCAGAGGTATGTCGTTGAGCAGGGCATTGGCCAGGCCCACGCCCAGGATCGAACCGATCAGGGTATGGGAACTGGATGCGGGAATGCCGAAATACCAGGTGCCCAGGTTCCAGGTGATGGCCGCGGCCAGCAACGAGAAGACCATGGCCAGCCCGTGGCCGGTGTTCACATTGATCAGCAGTTCGACCGGCAGCAGGTGGACGATGGCATAGGCCACCCCGACGCCGCCGAGCAGAACCCCGAGGAAGTTGAAGACACCGGAGAAGAATACGGCCAGGTGCGGTGGCATGGCTTTGGTATAGATGACAGTGGCTACCGCGTTGGCGGTGTCATGAAAGCCATTGATGAACTCGAATGCGAGTACGAAGGTCAGAGCGAGCAGCAAGCTCACCAGCACCCACGCATCCAGTCCGCTGAATAAATCGATCATGAAGGTTGTCTGGCGGTCATAGGGGGGCGCGATTATGCCAGAAAACCTTGGCAATCGATGCCCCTGCAACCGATCGACGAGACGGACAACATCCCATGGACGCGGCGAGCTGATGCAAGATAGGTGGGGTTTTTCACGAGCAAAATCGCTAAAAATCCATAAAAAAGCAGGTAAAACCCGCAATCATGGATAGGATGTGTGTTTCAAACGATCGTATGAAATTTGTGTAATTCCATTTCATCCATGGCACTTCGATAAAAAGCGCCAGCGCGCACCAACGCCTTGAGGGCGGTGGTGCGCTGCTTCGCAAGGCACACGGGTCAGGTGTGCTCGCTGCGCAATTCCTTTTCCATTTTTTCCAGTTCTTGGGCGAAGACCTGGTCTTGGACAGTGGCGCGCTTGCGCCAGGGTTTGCGCTCCGGTTCCGATTGCGCGGCGTAGGTGGTCACTTCACCACCGTATACTTCCTTGTAACGTTCAGCCTGGCGCTCGAGTTCCGCGCGCAGTTCTTCTTTCGTCACAGTAATACCCGAATAGGTTGATATTTTGCCTTGGCGTTCATCATGCAACGTTATGCACACGGCTACGTCGCCAAGGCGAACATGCTGTCGCAGCGACAGGATCCATGAGGTACATGGCACTTGGATTAACGGGGAGTAGGCCCTGAGCCCTGCACCTGGCTGGCGGCGTCTCGGTGGAAACGTCGACGAGGTCGTTCTGAGTGAGCGATCCGGCCAGCGAGTTCGATTATAGCAATCGATAAGTCAATGGCCATCATTCTTTAGCGACAGGTCCCAAAACATTCAAAGTTATGTACGGGGCACACTGGCGATAATCAGATTGGCCGTGAAAGTTTGAGGTGTGCTCGCCCGTGAAAGTTCGGGCGAACAACAAGAGAAACAAAAACGGCCTCGTGGGTAACGAGGCCGTTGCCTGGGGACTTCTACGGTGGGTACCTGACCAGTCTCTCCAAAGAAGCCACATGTGGCAGGAGAAAGGTATAAGTAAAAGTGTCAGCGGTCAATTGCGATTATCGGCCGTTGGTTCGATAATCGCACAAGCGACCGTTTTTTTTGAGGTTCACCATGAGCGAAGAAACCCAGGACAAGGCTTCCGCCAATCCGGAGCCGGGACGTACCGCAGCGCCTGCACTGGCCCCACCGATCGTGGCCTCGCCCGCCAAGCGTATCCAGGCCTTTACCGGCGATCCGGATTTCATGACTTCCCTGGCCCGTGGGCTGGCGGTTATCCAGGCCTTCCAGGAGCGCAAGCGCCACCTGACCATCGCACAGATCAGCCATCGCACCGAGATTCCCCGGGCGGCGGTGCGCCGCTGTCTGCATACCCTGATCAAACTGGGTTACGCGACCACCGATGGGCGCACCTATTCGCTGTTGCCCAAGGTCCTGACCCTGGGGCATGCGTATCTGTCCTCGACACCTCTGGCGGTCTCCGCGCAGCCTTACCTGGATCGGATCAGCGATCAGTTGCACGAGGCGGCCAACATGGCGACGCTCGAAGGTGACGACATTTTGTATATCGCCCGTTCGGCAACGGTGGAGCGGTTGATCTCGGTCGACCTTTCGGTGGGCGGCCGCTTGCCGGCCTACTGCACCTCGATGGGGCGTATCCTGCTGGCAGCACTGGACGATGCCAGTCTCTGGGAATACCTCGAACGCGCCGACCTCAAAGCCCGCACCAGTCGAACCCTGCACGATCCGGACTCACTGTTCGCCTGCATACAGCAGGTGCGCGCCCAAGGGTGGTGCGTGGTGGACCAGGAGCTGGAACAGGGCCTGCGCTCGATCGCGGTGCCGATCTACGACGCCTCGGGGCAGGTACTGGCGGCGCTCAACGTCAGTACCCACGTGGGCCGGGTGACGCGCAGCGAGTTGGAGCAGCGCTTCCTGCCGATCCTGCTGGCGGCCAGCCGCGACCTCTGCCACCAGCTGTTTGGATAGCGTACCGGGGCCGCTTTGCGGCCCGTTCACGGCCTGCGATTATCCACAGGCCGAACGGCGCCACGCGTTTCCTGTTCGATTAACGCACAGTCTCGTTTCCCGTGAATTGCGCACCAGGGATGTGCTGATTAATGTCTTGCGCAACGGTCGGTTTGCCGACCGGACAATAACAACATTCGAGACGCACTCCATGAGCACTGTCCTTTCGCTGTCGCGGCCGCACCCGCCTGCAGCGTCGCCGCTTTCCGGCTGATCCACCGACGCATTCGCTTATCCTGCTCCCTGCACATCCTCCGTGTGCAGTGGCCTGCCTGCGCCTCATTTTCCGGACAACAACAATGAATAGACCGCAAACCGCTGTCGGAAACTGCCTCGACGTCCAGTCCTTCATCAACGACCAGCCGCTGTCCCGCTATCAGTGGCGGGTGGTGATCCTGTGTTTTCTGATTGTCTTCCTCGATGGCCTGGATACCGCGGCCATGGGCTTTATCGCTCCGGCCCTGTCCCAGGAGTGGGGCATTGATCGCGCAAGCCTTGGCCCGGTGATGAGCGCTGCGCTGATCGGCATGGTGTTCGGTGCCCTGGGGTCGGGGCCTTTGGCTGACCGCTTCGGGCGCAAGGGCGTGCTGGTCGGGGCGGTGCTGGTGTTTGGCGGTTTCAGCCTGGCCTCGGCCTATGCCACCGACGTCGATCAACTGCTGGTGCTGCGTTTTCTCACTGGCCTGGGGCTGGGCGCTGGTATGCCCAATGCCACCACGCTGCTCTCCGAGTACACCCCCGAGCGGCTCAAGTCGTTGCTGGTGACCAGCATGTTCTGTGGCTTCAATCTGGGCATGGCAGGCGGTGGCTTCATTTCCGCCAAGCTGATCCCCGCCTACGGCTGGCATAGCCTGCTGTTGCTCGGTGGCGTACTGCCGCTGCTGTTGGCGGTGGTGCTGCTGGTGTGGTTGCCGGAGTCCGCGCGGTTTCTGGTGGTGCGCAATCGCGGGATCGACAAGGTCCGCAAGGCCTTGGCTCCAATCGCACCTGCCAAAGTCGCCGAGGCGGCGAGCTTCAGTGTGCCGGAACAGAAGGCGGTAGCCGCCGGCAACGTGTTCACGGTGATCTTCTCCGGCACCTACGGCCTGGGCACCGTTTTGCTCTGGCTGACCTACTTCATGGGGCTGGTCATCGTCTACTTGCTGACCAGCTGGCTGCCGACCCTGATGCGTGACAGTGGTGCCAGCATGGAGCAGGCCGCGTTCATTGGCGCCTTGTTCCAGTTCGGTGGTGTACTCAGCGCGGTTGGCGTGGGCTGGGCGATGGACCGCTTCAACCCGCACAAGGTCATTGGTCTGTTCTATCTATTGGCGGGTGTATTCGCCTACGCGGTCGGGCAGAGCCTGGGCAACATGACTCTGCTGGCCACCTTGGTGCTGGTGGCGGGCATGTGCATCAACGGCGCGCAATCGGCCATGCCCTCGCTGGCAGCGCGGTTCTACCCTACCCAAGGGCGTGCCACCGGGGTGTCGTGGATGCTTGGCATCGGCCGGTTCGGCGCAATCCTCGGTGCCTGGAGCGGCGCGACGTTGCTGGGGCTGGGCTGGAACTTCGAGCAGGTGCTGACCGCGCTGTTGGTGCCGGCGGCGCTGGCCACCGTGGGTGTGGTGGTGAAGGGGCTGGTGAGCCACGCCGACGCGACCTGACCGCTCAGGGAGTGAAGGAGCGGAGTTACCCACAAATTCGAGGATGCACTCACCGACGCATTCGTGGATAAGCCCGCTCTCTTAGGGCGTGCGCTACGGTCTGGAACGAATGGATAGCAGAACAACAAATGGTTCGATAATCGCACAAAAGTGCGATTATCGGATTGTAAGCACCCCGGCGTCCTCCTTAATCTGAGCCCATCGCAGCGATGCATCGGCCCGCTGCTCCCTGACCCGACTCGTCCTGACCAGGAGTCTCCAATGGCAGCAATCCTCTCGCTTCATGACGCCGTGAAGCAATTCATCCAGGATGGCGACACCGTCGCCCTCGAAGGCTTCACCCACCTGATCCCGACCGCCGCCGGCCACGAGATCATCCGTCAGAACAAGCAGGACCTGACCTTGGTGCGCATGACCCCGGACCTGATCTACGACCAGTTGATCGGTGCCGGTTGCGCGCGCAA
Source organism: Pseudomonas sp. PKS (assembly GCF_051913525.1). Taxonomy (NCBI): domain Bacteria; kingdom Pseudomonadati; phylum Pseudomonadota; class Gammaproteobacteria; order Pseudomonadales; family Pseudomonadaceae; genus Pseudomonas; species Pseudomonas sp. PKS. Next base: position 213,349 of record NZ_JBEGDO010000008.1, read on the forward strand.
GCTGATCTTCTCCTGGGGCGGGAATCCAGGTGTGGGCTCGCTGCACCGCCTGCGCGATGCGGTGGAAAAACATTGGCCTCACGCCATCGAAATCGAAGAGCACAGCCACGCCGACCTGGCCAACGCCTACGTCGCCGGTGCCTCGGGCTTGCCCTTTGCCGTGCTGCGCGCCTACGCAGGTTCCGATCTGCCAAAGGTCAACCCGCTGATCAAGAGCGTGACCTGCCCGTTCACCGGCGAAGTACTCGCCGCCGTGCCTTCGGTGCGCCCGGATGTCACCGTGATCCACGCACAAAAAGCCGACCGCAAGGGCAACGTACTGCTCTGGGGCATCCTGGGCGTGCAGAAGGAAGCGGCCCTGGCGGCCAAGCGCTGCATCGTCACGGTCGAGGAAATCGTCGATGACCTGCAGGCCCCGATGAACGCCTGTGTACTGCCGACCTGGGCGCTCAGCGCCGTATGTCTGGTGCCCGGTGGCGCCCATCCGTCCTACGCCCATGGTTACTACGAGCGCGACAACCGCTTCTACCAAGCCTGGGACCCGATCGCCCGTAACCGTGAGTCGTTCACTGCCTGGATCGACACCTACATCCGTGGCACCGCCGACTTCACTGAATTCAAGGCCAAGCTGGCCAGCACCGCGGAGGCTGCGCAATGAGCTATTCCACTTCCGAAATGATGACTGTCGCCGCAGCCCGTCGCCTGCGTAACGGCGCGGTCTGCTTCGTGGGGATCGGCCTGCCGTCCAAGGCCGCCAATCTGGCGCGCCTGACGTCCTCTCCGGACGTGGTGCTGATCTACGAATCCGGCCCGATCGGTGCCAAGCCCAGTGTGTTGCCACTGTCGATCGGTGACGGCGAGCTGGCCGAAACCGCCGATACCGTGGTGCCAACTGCCGAGATCTTCCGCTATTGGCTGCAAGGTGGGCGCATTGATGTGGGCTTCCTTGGCGCTGCCCAGGTCGATCGCTTCGGCAACATCAACACCACCGTTGTCGGTGACTACCATGCGCCCAAGACCCGCCTGCCGGGCGCTGGCGGCGCGCCGGAAATTGCCGGTTCCGCCAAGCAGGTGCTGATCATCCTCAAGCAGTCGCCTCGCGCGTTCGTCGAGAAGCTGGACTTCATCACCTCGGTCGGCCACGGCGAGGGCGGCGATTCGCGCAAACGCCTGGGGCTGCCGGGCGATGGCCCGGTCGGGATCATCACCGACCTGTGCATCATGGAGCCGGAAGCCGGCACCCATGAGTTCGTGGTCACCTCGATTCATCCAGGTGTGACCCGCGAGCAGATCATTGCCGCCACCGGTTGGCCGATCCGCTTTGCCGACAGCGTGCAGACCACCGATGCTCCCACGGAGGTCGAGCTGGGCGCGTTGCGCGACCTGGAAGCCCGTACCGCCGCTGCTCATGGCCAGACGGCAGGAGAAGCCTGATGCGTGACGTATTCATCTGCGACGCCATCCGCACCCCGATCGGCCGCTTCGGCGGCGCCTTGGCCGGCGTGCGTGCCGATGACCTGGCCGCAGTGCCGCTCAAGGCATTGATCGAGCGCAATCCGCAGGTCGACTGGACGCAGCTCGACGAGGTGTTCCTGGGCTGTGCCAACCAGGCCGGTGAGGATAACCGTAACGTGGCGCGCATGGCGCTGCTGCTGGCCGGCCTGCCACAAAGCGTTCCGGGCGTGACCCTCAACCGCCTGTGTGCCTCGGGGATGGATGCTGTCGGCACCGCGTTCCGTGCCATTGCCAGCGGCGAGATGGAGCTGGCCATCGCTGGCGGGGTGGAGTCCATGTCCCGTGCTCCGTTCGTCATGGGCAAGGCCGAGAGCGGTTACTCGCGCAACATGAAGCTTGAGGACACCACCATCGGCTGGCGCTTCATCAACCCGCTGATGAAGGCCCAGTACGGCGTGGATGCCATGCCCGAGACGGCCGACAACGTAGCCGACGACTATCAGGTTTCGCGCGCTGACCAGGACGCCTTCGCCCTGCGCAGCCAGCAGAAGGCTGCGGCAGCCCAGGCGGCTGGGTTCTTCGCCGAAGAAATCGTGCCGGTGCGTATCGTTCACAAGAAGGGCGAGACCCTGGTCGAGCAGGACGAGCACCTGCGCCCGGAGACCACCCTGGAGGCCCTGGCCAAGCTCAAGCCGGTCAACGGCCCGGACAAGACGGTCACTGCAGGCAACGCTTCGGGCGTCAACGACGGTGCGGCCGCGTTGATCCTGGCGTCGGCTGATGCGGTGAAAAAGCACGGCCTCACCCCGCGTGCGCGGGTGCTGGGCATGGCCAGCGCCGGTGTGGCGCCTCGGGTGATGGGAATCGGCCCGGTGCCTGCGGTGCGCAAGCTGACGGAGCGACTGGGCATTGCGGTGGCGGATTTCGATGTCATCGAGCTGAACGAAGCCTTCGCCAGCCAGGGCTTGGCCGTACTGCGCGAGCTGGGCGTCGCCGATGATGCCCCTCAGGTCAACCCCAACGGCGGGGCCATTGCCTTGGGCCATCCGCTGGGCATGAGCGGGGCCCGCCTGGTGCTGACCGCACTGCATCAGTTGGAGAAGCGCGGCGGGCGCAAAGGCCTGGCGACCATGTGCGTGGGCGTGGGGCAGGGATTGGCGTTGGCGATCGAGCGCGTTTGATCGGGTAGGTGTCCGGTAGGTTTGGACCATTCGCGGGTAAATCGGAGCGCCGAACCGCCGCCTCGATTTACCCGCGAATGGGACTGCTGGAACCTTGCTCCACGTTAGGGGCAGGCAGGGCAGTGGAACGAGACTGTTACTGGGTGTGTCTAGACTTAGCAGTGACCTTCCAGGAGTAAGCACGTCATGACCTCTAGCTATTACACAGGCGAAGAACGCAGTAAGCGCATTTTCGCCATCGTCGGTGCCTCCTCGGGCAACCTGGTGGAATGGTTCGACTTCTACGTCTATGCGTTCTGCGCGATCTATTTCGCCCCCGCGTTCTTCCCCTCGGACGATCCCACCGTGCAGTTGCTCAATACTGCTGGGGTGTTCGCCGCAGGCTTCCTGATGCGTCCGATCGGAGGCTGGATCTTCGGCCGTCTGGCTGACCGCCACGGGCGCAAGAATTCCCTGATGATTTCGGTGCTGATGATGTGCGGCGGCTCGCTGATCATTGCCTGTCTGCCTACTTATGCGAGCATCGGCACCTGGGCGCCGGCTCTGCTGTTGCTGGCGCGGCTGATCCAGGGCCTGTCGGTGGGCGGTGAATACGGCACTACCGCGACCTACATGAGTGAAGTGGCCTTGCGCGGGCAGCGCGGCTTTTTTGCCTCGTTCCAGTACGTGACATTGATTGGCGGGCAGTTGCTGGCGGTACTGGTGGTGGTGATCCTGCAGCAGTTGCTGACCGAGGACGAGCTGCGTGCCTATGGCTGGCGTATCCCCTTCGTGGTGGGCGCCATCGCCGCACTGATCTCGCTGATGCTGCGCCGCTCGCTGAAAGAGACCAGCAGCGCCGAAACCCGTCAGGACAAAGATGCCGGCACCATCAGCGGGCTGTTCCGTAACCACGCCCCGGCGTTCATCACCGTGCTGGGCTATACCGCCGGCGGTTCGCTGATCTTCTACACCTTCACGACCTACATGCAGAAGTTCCTGGTCAACACCGCCGGGATGAACGCCAAGAGCGCCAGTTTCGTGATGACCGGGGCGCTGTTCCTGTTCATGATCCTGCAGCCGGTGTTCGGCATGTTGTCCGATCGCATTGGTCGGCGTAACTCGATGATGTTGTTCGGCGCCTTGGGGACGGTGTTCACCGTGCCGCTGCTGATGGCGCTCAAGACCGTGACCAGCCCATTCCTGGCCTTCGTCCTGGTGACGCTGGCGCTGTGCATCGTCAGTTTCTACACCTCGATCAGCGGCCTGGTTAAGGCCGAGATGTTCCCCACGCAAGTGCGTGCCCTGGGCGTCGGCCTGGCTTATGCGGTGGCCAACGCGGTGTTCGGCGGTTCAGCCGAATACGTGGCCTTGGGCTTGAAAACCCTGGGAATGGAGAACACCTTCTACTGGTACGTGACCGCCATGATGGCGGTGGCCTTCCTGTTCAGTCTGCGCCTGCCGAAGCAGGCTGCGTACCTGCATCATGATCATTAAGGACGTTGCATGACCCACCAGCTCTTCGACGTTTACTTCACAGCGCCCGCCATGCGCGAGATCTTCTGCGATCGCGGTCGCCTGCAGGGCATGCTCGATTTCGAGGCTGCCCTGGCGCGCGCCGAAGCGGCCGTCGGGCTGGTGCCGCACAGCGCCGTGGCGGCCATCGAGACCGCCTGCCATGCCGAGCGCTATGACACCCGCGCCCTAGCTGAGGCCATCGCCACGGCGGGCAACTCGGCGATCCCCTTGGTGAAGGCCTTGGGCAAAGTGATCGCCAGCGGCGTACCGGAGGCCGAGCGTTACGTTCACCTGGGCGCGACCAGCCAGGACGCCATGGACACCGGTCTGGTACTGCAATTGCGCGATGCCCTGGCGCTGATCGAGGCCGATCTTGCCAAGCTGGCCGAGACTTTGGCGCGCCAGGCCCTGCTGCATGCCGATACCCCCTTGGTGGGGCGCACCTGGCTGCAACATGCCACCCCCGTCACCCTGGGCATGAAGCTGGCCGGCGTGCTGGGAGCGTTGACCCGCCATCGCCAGCGCCTTGCAGAACTGCGCCCACGGCTGCTGTGCCTGCAGTTCGGCGGCGCTTCCGGCAGTCTTGCGGCCTTGGGCAGCAAGGCTCTGCCGGTCGCTGAAGGACTCGCTGCGGAACTGGGCCTGAGCCTGCCCGAGCAACCCTGGCACACCCAGCGCGATAGGCTGGTGGAGTTCGCGTCGGTACTGGGGCTGGTGGCCGGCACGTTGGGCAAATTCGGGCGTGATGTCAGCCTGCTGATGCAGACCGAGGCGGGGGAGGTGTTCGAGCCCTCCGCGCCGGGCAAGGGCGGCTCCTCGACCATGCCGCACAAACGCAACCCGGTCGGCGCCGCTGTGCTCATCGGCGCCGCCACGCGGGTGCCTGGCTTGGTATCGACGATGTTCGCCGCCATGCCTCAGGAGCACGAGCGCAGCCTGGGCCTGTGGCACGCCGAATGGGAGACCCTGCCGGAAATCTGCTGCCTGGTGTCCGGCGCCCTGCGCCAGGCCCAGGTGATCGCCGACGGCATGGAGGTCGATGCCGCGCGCATGCGCCGCAATCTGGACCTGACCCAAGGCCTTGTGCTGGCCGAGGCGGTGAGCATCGTCCTGGCCCAGCGCCTGGGGCGTGATCGCGCCCACCATCTGCTGGAGCACTGCTGCCAACGTGCAGTGGTCGAACAACGCCATCTGCGTGCGGTGCTGGGCGAGGACGCGCAGGTCAGCGCCGAGCTGAGCGCCGAAGAACTCGACCGTCTGCTCGACCCTGCTCATTACCTGGGTCAGGCCCGCGTCTGGGTGGCGCGGGCCGTGGCCGAACATCAACGTTTCACTGCCTGAAGGAGACCGCTGTGGCGCAACTGCAATTGGCCGATGGCGTATTGAACTATCAACTCGACGGCCCAGAGCACGCCCCGGTGCTGGTGTTGTCCAACTCGCTGGGTACCGACCTGCACATGTGGGACACCCAGATTCCAGCGTGGGCCGAGCATTTTCGCGTGTTGCGCTACGACACCCGTGGTCATGGCGGCTCGCAGGTCACCGAAGGCCCCTACCGCATCGAACAGCTGGGCCGCGATGTGCTGGCGCTGCTCGATGCGCTGGATATCCCGCGGGCCCACTTCGTCGGCCTGTCCATGGGCGGCCTGATCGGCCAGTGGCTGGGCATCAATGCCGGCCACCGCCTGCTCAGCCTGACCCTGTGCAACACCGCGGCCAAGATCGCCAACGATGAGGTGTGGAACACCCGTATCGACACGGTGCTCAAGGGCGGTCAGCAGGCGATGGTCGATTTGCGCGACGCCTCCATTGCCCGCTGGTTCACCCCAGGTTTTGCCCAGGCCCAACCCGAACAGGCCCAACGTATCTGCCAGATGCTCGCGCAGACTTCCCCCCAGGGGTATGCGGCCAATTGCGCTGCGGTGCGTGATGCGGATTTTCGTGAGCAACTGGTCGGCGTTAAGGTAGCGACCCTGATCGTCGCGGGTACTGAGGATGTGGTGACCACCCCGGAACACGGTCGCTTCATGCAGGCGCAGATCCCGGGGGCGGCCTATGTGGAGTTTGCCGCGGCGCACCTGTCCAATGTCGAGATCGGCGCGCCGTTCACCCGCCGGGTGCTCGATTTTCTGCTGGCCTGCTGAGGAATTGGCAATGGATGAGAAACAACGCTACGAGGCAGGCATGCAGGTACGCCGCGCCGTGCTTGGCGATGCCCATGTGGACCGCAGCCTGGAAAAACTCAACGACTTCAATGGCGAGTTCCAGGAGATGATCACTCGGCATGCCTGGGGCGATATCTGGACGCGCCCGGGTTTGCCCCGGCATACCCGCAGCCTGATCACCATCGCCATGCTGATCGGCATGAACCGCAACGAGGAGCTCAAGCTGCACCTGCGCGCGGCCGCCAATAACGGCGTGACGCGAGAGCAGATCAAGGAAGTGATCATGCAGAGTGCAATCTACTGCGGGATCCCGGCGGCCAATGCCACCTTCCACCTGGCCGAGTCGGTGTGGGATGAGTTGGGGGTCGAGTCGCGGCAGTGAATCCTGACAGGGCCGCTTTGCGGCCCCTCGCAGGCGTGTGACGTCAGGCTGCGGCTTTCTTCTGGCGCACCGCCACAGGACCTGCCTTGGCCTCCACCGCGCGCTTGAGCGCCGGACACAGCCCCAGCATGAACGCCAGCTCCGCCACCACGAACAGCGGCCCGATGATCAGCCCGCTGATATCGTCCACGAACGCCGGCTTGCGGCCTTCGTAATAGTGGCCGACGAACTGGATGATCCAGCCCACCACGAAGGCGCCGAGCCCGGCGCTCAGCCACAGCCCGGTGGCCTGTACCGCGAGCGCCTGGCCAATCCACAGGCACACGCCCAGCAACGCGCCCATCACCAGCCCGAAGCGTACATCCAGGCGCAGGTAGAACCACACCGAGGCGGCGGCGACCAGCAGCGCCGGGGAAAACCACACACCCAGCATTGAGCCGCCGGGGCGTGACAGCAGGATGGTCACCGCCAGCACGATCAGCGGAATCCCGACGAAATGGGTGGCGATATTGCGTGGGTCACGGTGGTAGCTGGCGTACTGGCTCAGGTGGTCGACGAGGGCTTTCACTGTTGTTCCTCCCTGGGGGCCTGATTGGCTGATGCCTGTCCCGGCGTATTCGCAGGTTCGTCCGCGAAAGGGCTCATGCTGAGCATAGCGCCCGGTCATCAGCGCTGGAACCAGATGCAGGTGATGGTGCGCCATCACCGCAGCGAATGGCGCTACCCCAGGCTGCGGGCGCAAGGCTGTGCGGGCGTGTCGAGCCGCACCAGGGTCTCGATCATGGCCCGTGCCGCAGGCGACAGCCGGTAGCCACTGCGGCTGATTACCCCACATCGCACGCTCAGCACCTCCAGCCCTGGCGGCAGGTTGCGCCAGTGCAGCCGAACCAGGCGCCCGGCTGCCAGGTCCTCGGCGATCGCCTCTTCGCTGGCGTTGCCGATGGCGTCGCTGGCCAGCACGACACTGCGCAGCACGGCCAAGTGCTCGGTTTGCAGGTGAGGCGTGAAGTCGCTGCGCCCGCTCAAGTTGGCCAGCCGTTTGCGCACACCGGAAACGAGCAGGGCGCTGGCCAGTGGATAGGCGAACAGGTCGTTGGTCGACAGGCTGTCCTTGGCCAGCAAGGGGTGCCCGGGGCGGCAGAAGAACAGGCCAGGGCGTGGCGTCAGCGGTTCGGTATGAAAGTACGGATCGGCCTCGAAGGGGCGGATGTCATCGACGAAGAATTCGATTTGCTCACGGCGTAGTGCCTGGCCCAGTTGCTCTGCGTTGTTCACTTGCAAGCGGGTGAGGATCCCAGGGTGGGCCTCGATGAAGTGGCGTAGAGCCTCGGGCACCAAGCGTGCAGCCAGGGCCGGCCCGCTGCCGAAATGCAGCTCGCCGGCGTCGAGCTTGGTCATCTGGAGCACATCGTTGCTCAGTTGCGCGGCGCCCTGGACGAGTCGCCTGGCATGTTGCAGTACCACCTGCCCTTCAGGGGTGGGCTGCAGCGCCTTGCTGGCGCGGTCGACAAGCGGGCAACCCAAGGTCTGCTCCAGGCCTTGGATGGCGCGGCTGAAGGCCGGCTGGGTAATGCCCATGGCTTCGGCGGCGCGAACGAAACTGCGGTATTCGGTCAGGGCAATGAAGTAGCGCAGTTGGCGAAGGTCCATGTTCGGGCTCTGGTGCGGGGATCAGGGCTCGGTTTTAGCGGGTTGTTACATATAGCGTCAAAGAATGTTATTTGATTTGATTATTCTTTTTGGCTATTTAATGGCGATCGAACGATGCGCGGGTAAACCCGCTCCCACAAAGTTGGCGGTGCTCTTTGTTGGAGCGGGTTTACCTGCGACGTGGCCTGGCTAGAGCAGGTTCAGGGGATAGCTGATGATCAGTCGGTTCTCGTCGAACGCGTTGGTGCTGAAGTCCCGGCGCATGGTGGAGTTGCGCCACTTCAGCGACAGGTCCTTGAAGGTACCGGCCTGGATCACATAGGCAAGCTCGGTTTCCCGTGCCCATTCCTTGCCGTCGGTGACGCCGCCGGCCTGCACGTTGTCGCCTTTGATGTAGCGGTTCATCAGGGTCAAGCCGGGCACGCCGAGAGCGACGAAGTTGAAGTCGTGACGCACCTGCCAGGAGCGTTCCTTGGCGTTGTCGAAGCTTGAGTTGTAGCTGTCGTTGGCCAGGGTGCCGCCGCTGGTCCCGTTGACCCGCATCCAGGCGTCGTCACCGCTCACCTTCTGCAGGCCCACGTAGAACGTATGACCCTGGTAGCGTGCCGAGAGCATGGCCGAGGCGGTGCGGTTGTCCAGTTTGCCGGCGCGCTCGGCACCGTCCTCGCTGCCGACGAAATAACCGAGGTTGGCGCCCAGGGTCCAGTCGCCCAGAGGCTGGCTGTGCACCAGGTTGACGTACTGCTGGCGATAGATGTCCTTGAGCTGGGCATTCCACAGGCCAACCATCGTGTGCTTGTCGTTGAAGGTGTATTCGCCGCCGGCGAAGTTGAAACGATCGGAGGTGAAGGCAGCGCGACCATTGAGCGACATGTCTTCCATGCTGGCGTCGTTGCGCGGGCTGTTGCCACGGAACTGGCCAGCATACAGGGTCAGTCCGGCGATCTCCTGGGAGGTGAGCTGGCCGCCGCGGAAGGTCTGCGGCAGTGAGCGGCCATCGTCCGAGCGCAGGATCGGCAGGACGGGCATCCATTCACCGACCTTCAGTTCGGTCTGCGATGCCTTCGCTTTGAGCGCGATGCCAAGGCGGCCGAAATCATCGGCGGGGCGGCCGTCGTCGTGCACGGGCAGCAGGTGAGTGCCGGCTGTGCCTTTGCCGCCATCGAGCTTGATCGAATACAGCCCAAGCACGTCCAAGCCGAAACCGACGGTGCCCTGGGTGAAGCCGGAGCGGGCATCGAGGATGAAGCTCTGGGTCCATTCCTCGGCTTTGCCTTGGCGATTGGCCGGGTCGACGAAGTTGCGGTTGATGTAGAAATTGCGCAGGTTGAGGGTGGCCTTGGCACCTTCCACGAAACCGCTTTCAGCGGCCAGGGAGGGCAGGGCGCAGGACAGGGCCAACAGGCCGGGCAGCAGTTGGCGTGCGGGTTGCAAAGTGCTCATCGGTTGCGGATCTCTTGTTTTTATTCGGGCGAGCCGGTGCGCTGCGGGTGCGGGCCGCAGGGTGGGGCGTCTTTTGTGAGAGCGTGTGCAACGTTGCGTGGGCGATGGTGCGGTGGAAGGTGAGGGCGAGGCAATTCGCCCAATGCGGAACGGGGCGATTATCGAACGGAATGTTCTTGATGGTTAATTCAGGTCGCCGGGGTGGGCTGCCCCACAAAAAAGCCCACCGCTAGGGTGGGCTTGATGCTGCTAGCGGGTCGATCAGCCTTTCGGTGTTTCCACCGAAGCCTGCTGGTTGGCCTGCCCGGTCTGCTCATACCAGCCGCCACCGAGGGCCTTGTACAGGTTGACTTCGCTGACCAGCTGCGAGAGCCGGTCGTTGATCAGCGACTGCTGCGAGCTGAACAGGTTGCGCTGGGCATCGAGGAAGGTCAGGTTGCTGTCGATCCCGATGCGATAGCGGCGCTCGGCCAGGCGGTAGTAGTCCTGGTTGGCGGCCACCAGGTCGCGCTGGGCCTGCAGCTGTTCCTCGAAGGTCTTGCGTGCGGCCAGGCCATCGGAGACTTCCTGGAAGGCGGTCTGGATGGTTTTTTCGTACTTGGCGACGTTGATGTCCTTCTGGATCTTCGAGTAGTCCAGGCTCGCTTTCAGGCTGCCGGCGTTGAAGATCGGCAGGTTGATCTGCGGCTGGAACAGCCAGGTACCCGACCCGCCTTTGAACAGCCCGCCCATGTCCGGGCTCAGGGTACCGGCGTTGGCGGTCAGGCTGATGCTCGGGAAGAACGCGGCGCGGGCCGCGCCGATATTGGCGTTGGCGGCTTTGAGCAGGTGCTCGGCTTCCTGGATGTCCGGACGACGTTGCAGCAGATCCGATGGCAGGCCGGCCGGGACTTCGGCCAACTGATCGGCGTCGAGCTGAAGCGGTGCCGGCAGGTCGGCCGGCACGCCGGTGCCCAGCAGCACGGTCAGGCTGTTCAGGTCCTGGGCGACCAGGCGCTGGTACTGCGCCAGCTTGACCCGCGCGCCTTCAACGGCGGTGCGGGCCTGGCTCACATCGAGCGCTGACGCCACACCCACCTCATTGCTGCGGCGGGTGAGGTTGTAGCTTTCGACGTAGGTCTTGAGGGTCTCTTCGGTCAGCTTGAGCTGTGCCTGGTCGGCCTGCCAGGTGTAGTAGGCATTGGCCACGCTGGCGACCAGGCTGATCTGCGTGGAGCGGCGGGCCTGCTCGCTGGAGAGGTAGGTCTCCAGGGCCTGTTCGGTCAGGCTGCGCACACGGCCGAACAGGTCCAGCTCATAGGCGCTGACACCCAGGGTAGCCGAGTACTGGCTGGTGATGCCCGCTTCGCCGGTCTGCGACATATTCGCCGGTACCCGCTGGCGGCTGCCGCTGCCATTGGCCGATACCGCCGGGTACAGGTCGGCCCGCTGGATGCGGTACTGGGCCCGGTAGGCATCGATGTTCAGGGCGGCGACGCGCAGGTCACGGTTGTTGACCAGCGCAGTCTGGATCAGCTGCTGCAGCGCAGGATCATGGAAGAACTGACGCCAGCCCTGCTCGGCGGCGGCCACCTCGGCCGACTGGGTCGGCGAGTACGCAGGGCCTTGCGGCCACTGCGCAGCCACCGGCGCTTCCGGGGTCTGGTAGTCAGGGATCAGCGAGCAGCCGCCGAGGATGAAAGCGGTTACCGCCAGGGATAACAAAGACTTGGTCATTGCCCAGCCTCATAACGAGTAGTTTCAGGGGTGGCGTCGGATTCAGGCTTCTTGCTGCCGAACAGCGACGACACTGCTACGAAGAACAGCGGTACCCAGAAGATGGCCAGCACGGTCGCACTGATCATACCGCCGATCACCCCGGTGCCGATGGCGTGCTGGCTGCCCGAGCCTGCGCCGCTGGCGATGGTCAACGGTACCACGCCGAGGATGAACGCCAGCGAGGTCATGATGATTGGGCGCAGACGCATGCGGCAGGCCTCGATGGCCGCGTCATACAGGCTGCGGCCCTGCTCGTGCAGTTCCTTGGCGAATTCGACGATCAGGATCGCGTTCTTCGCTGCCAGGCCGATGGTGGTCAACAGGCCGACCAGGAAGTACACGTCGTTGGACAACCCGCGCAGACTGGCGGCGATCAGCGCACCGATGATACCCAGCGGTACGACCAGCACGACGGCGATCGGAATCGACCAGCTCTCGTACAGCGCTGCCAGGCACAGGAACACGAACAGGACCGAGAGGGCGAACAGCGCCGGCATCTGCGAGCCGGAGAGTTTTTCCTCGTAGGACATGCCGGTCCAGGAGTAGCCGATGCCCGCCGGCAGTTCGCCCGCGATGCGCTCGACCTCGGCCATGGCCTCACCGGTACTGTAGCCCGGCGCCGGGGCACCGAGGATTTCGACCGCTTCCACACCGTTGTAGCGCGAGAGCTTCGGCGAGCCGTAGCTCCATTCACCTTTGGCGAAGGAGGAGAACGGCACCATCTCACCCGCGCCATTGCGCACGTACCACTTCTGCAGGTCTTCCGGGCTCATCCGGGCGCTTGGTTCGCCCTGGATGTACACCTTCTTGACCCGACCGCGGTCGATGAAGTCGTTGACGTAGTTGCCGCCCAGGGCAATCGACAGGGTGGCGTTGATGTCGGCGATGGTCACGCCCAGGGCGCTGGCCCGTTCGTCATCGATGGTCAGTTGGTACTGTGGCTCGTCGTTCAGGCCGTTCGGACGGACTGCGCTGAGCACCTTGCTCTGGGCGGCCTTGGCCAGGAACTGGTTGCGTGCTTCCATCAGTTTCGCGTGGCCGACACCGGCGCGGTCCTGGAGGAACACGTCGAAGCCGGTGGCGTTACCCAGTTCGAGTACCGCAGGTGGCGCGAAGGCGAACACCATGGCGTCACGGAAGCTGAAGAAGTGCTGCTGGGCGCGGGCAGCGAGGTTGAACACGCTGTTTTCCGCCGAGCGCTCGTCCCATGGCTTGAGCATGATGAAGGCCATGCCCGAGCTCTGGCCACGGCCAGCGAAGTTGAAGCCGTTCACGGTGAAGACCGAGGAGACGGTGTCAGCTTCGTCCTTGAGCAGGTACTCGCGCATCTGATCGACCACCACCTGGGTGCGTTGGGCACTGGAACCGGCCGGGGTCTGGACCTGGGCGAACAGCACGCCTTGGTCTTCCTCAGGCAGGAACGCGGTGGGAATGCGCATGAACAGCCAGACCATGCCGACCACGATCAGGGCGTAGGCCAGCAGGAACGGGAACTTGTTGCGCAGGATGCCGCCGACACTGCGCTCATAGCCTTGCACGCTGCGGTCGAAGTTGCGGTTGAACCAGCCGAAGAAGCCGCGCTTGGCCACATGGTGCTCGCCCTTTTTCAGGGGTTTGAGCATGGTGGCGCACAGGGCCGGGGTGAAGATCAGCGCCACCAGCACCGACAGGCCCATGGCCGAAACGATGGTGATGGAGAACTGACGGTAGATCACACCGGTGGAGCCGCCGAAGAAGGCCATCGGCAGCAGCACCGCCGACAGCACCAGGGCGATACCCACCAGTGCACCCTGGATCTGCTCCATGGAGCGCTTGGTCGCCTCCTTGGGTGGCAAGCCCTCTTCGGACATGACCCGCTCGACGTTCTCCACCACGACGATGGCATCGTCCACCAGCAAGCCGATGGCCAGGACCATGGCGAACATGGTCAGGGTGTTGATGCTGAAGCCCGCGGCGGCAAGGATACCGAAGGTACCCAGCAACACCACCGGTACGGTCATGGTGGTGATGATGGTGGCGCGGAAGTTCTGCAGGAACAGGTACATCACCAGGAACACCAGGACGACCGCCTCGATCAGCGTGTGGATCACACCGCTGATGGATTCGGTGACGACCGGGGTGGTGTCGTACGGGAACACGGCCTTCACGCCCGGTGGGAAGAACGGCTCCAGGTCGTTGATGGTCTTGCGCAGCGCCTTGGCAGTATCCAGGGCGTTGGCGCCGGTGGCCAGCTTGATCGCCAGGCCCGAGGCCGGGAAACCGTTGTATTGGGCGCTGATGGCGTAGTTCTCACCGCCCAGGCCGACCTTGGCGACGTCGCTCAGGCGCACCTGGGAGCCGTCGCTGTTGACCTTGAGCAGGATCTTCTCGAACTGCTCGGCGGTCTGCAGGCGGGTCTTGCCGATGATGGTGGCGTTGAGCTGGGTACCGGGCATGGCCGGCAGGCCGCCGAGCTGGCCGGAGGATACCTGCACGTTCTGCGCGCTGACCGCGTTGCGCACGTCGACCGGGGTCAGCTGGAACTTGTTCAGCTTGGCCGGATCGAGCCAGATACGCATGGCGTACTGGGCACCGAACACCTGGAAGTCACCCACGCCGGCAGTCCGCGAGATCGGGTCCTGCATGTTGGAGACGATGTAGTTGGACAGGTCGTCCTTGGTCATGCTGCCGTCTTCGGACACCAGGCCGATCACCAGCAGGAAGTTCTTCACTGCCTTGGTGACGCGGATACCTTGCTGCTGCACTTCCTGCGGCAGCAGCGGGGTAGCCAGGTTCAGCTTGTTCTGCACCTGGACCTGCGCGGTGTCAGGGTTGGTGCCCTGCTCGAAGGTGGCGGTGATGGTCATGCTGCCGTCGGAGTTGCTCTCCGAGGAGACATAACGCAGGTTGTCGATACCGTTGAGCTGCTGTTCGATGACCTGTACCACGGTGTCCTGCACCGTTTGCGCCGAGGCGCCCGGGTAGGTCACGGCGATCGCGATGGCCGGCGGTGCGATGCTCGGATACTGGTTGATCGGCAGCTTCAGGATGGAGAGCGCGCCGACCAGCATGATGACCAAGGCGATCACCCAGGCGAAGATCGGGCGATCGATAAAGAACTTCGACATGGTTTACTCCGCTTTGGCGTCTACTTTCGCAGTGCTGGCCTGGTCTGGGCTGCCTGGCTTCTTGACGTTGGTGGCTTCGCTGACCTTGACCTCGACACCAGGGCGCACGAACTGCAGCCCTTCGGTGATGAGGCGGTCGCCTGGGTTCAGGCCTTCCTCGATCAGCCAGTCGCTGCCCAGGGTACGACTGGCCTTGAGCTGGCGCAGTTCGACCTTGTTTTCCTGGTTGACCACCAGCGCGGTGGGGGTACCCTTCAGGTCACGGGTCACGCCCTGTTGCGGTGCCAGGATGGCGTTGGCATTGACCCCGGCCTTCAGGCGGGCGTGAACGAACATGCCCGGCAGCAGGGTGTGGTCAGGGTTGGGGAAGATGGCGCGCAGGGTCACGGAACCGGTGGTTTCGTCGACCGCGACTTCGGAGAACTCCAGGCGACCTTGCTGTTTGAACAGGCTGCCATCCTCAAGCACCAGCTGGACGGAGGCGGCGTTCTCCCCGGCCTTCTGCAACTGGCCGCTTTCCAGGTCACGGCGCAGCTTGAGCAGCTCGGCGGTGGACTGGGTGACATCGACGTAGATCGGATCGAGCTGCTGGATGGTGGCCATCGCGTTGGCTTGGCCATTGCTCACCAGTGCGCCTTCGGTGACGGACGAGCGACCGACACGACCGCTGATCGGTGCCAGGACCTTGGTGTAGCGCAGGTCGATCTGGGCGCTTTTGAGCGAAGCCTCGGCCTGCAATCGTTTGGCATTGGCGTCGTCGTATTCCTGCTTGGAGACAGCCTGCTCGTCGATCAATTGCTTGTAGCGCTCGGCCAGCGAACGGGTAGCTTGCAGGTTGGCCTGGGCATTGGCCAGGTTGGCTTCGTAGACGGCCGGGTCGATTTGATACAGCTGCTGACCTTCCTTGACGTCACTGCCTTCCTTGAACAGGCGCTTGAGAATGATGCCGTTGACCTGTGGGCGGACCTCGGCGACGCGGAAGGCGGTGGTCCGCCCCGGCAGCTCGGACGTCAGGGTATAGGCCTGAGGCTGGAGAGTGACAACGCCGACCAGAGGAGCCTGCGCCGCAGGCGCTGCTTCTTCTTTCTTACAGCCACTTAGCAGGGTTGCCAGGGCGACGGCGGAAACCAGGGCGGTGACGGCTGGCTTGAATTGCATAGGATCCTCGGGTCGCTAGAGCAGGGAGACGCTCAAGAATAATTGAAGTGTTTTCAGAAAAGGTGCTATCCGGTGGATAAATAGCTTACTAACGAATATACTTACATTCATGCTTGTTTGTAAATACCGCAGTCAGCCTCGAGCGGGCGCTGTGGATCCGTCGAATACTCCCCGGAGGCGCCCTGAAAGAGGCGACCCCGGCTTGAACCCCGCGCGCCGGTCGAGCCTGCGGGTCGTGATGAGGTTGAGCTGCCATGGTCCGTCGAACCAAAGAGGAAGCCCAGGAAACCCGCGCCCAGATCATCGAGGCGGCGGAAAAGGCCTTCTACAAGCGCGGGGTTGCGCGAACCACCCTGGCCGACATCGCTGAACTGGCGGGTGTGACCCGTGGGGCGATCTATTGGCATTTCAACAACAAGGCCGAGCTGGTCCAGGCGCTGCTGGACAGCCTGCATGAAACCCATGACCACCTGGCTCGTGCCAGCGAGAGCGAGGATGAACTCGACCCGCTTGGCTGCATCCGCACCCTGTTGCTGCAGGTGCTCAATGACCTGGTGCTCGATGCCAGGACCCGGCGTATCAATGAAATCCTGCACCACAAATGTGAATTCACCGACGACATGTGCGAGATCCGCCAGCAACGCCAAGGCGCCGTGCTGGACTGCCACGAAGGCATCGCCCTGGCCATGGCCAATGCCGTGCGCCGTGGGCAGTTGCCCGAGGATCTGGATGTGCAACGTGCCGCTGTTGCATTGTTCGCCTATGTCGATGGCCTGATCGGGCGCTGGCTGTTGCTGCCGGACAGCTTCGACCTGCTGCGCGATGTCGAGCATTGGGTCGACACAGGGTTGGATATGCTGCGCTTGAGCCCTTCCTTGCGCAAATGACACTTTGTGAATGATTGTGATGAAGTGTTTCCCCCATTCATTAAGGGGGAGTTAATGCTCATGCGCATGCCGGTGCAATGCGGCGGATGACATCAGCGTCCTCGTAGTTGCCGGTCTGGCATGACCAGTGCGGCGGCCAGGCCTAGGAGCGACAAGGCGGCACTGGTCATCAGCAGGTGACGGAAGGTTTGCAACAGGTTCGCCTGGGTCAGTGGGTCCGGTTCGCCGGCCTGCAGGCTACCCAGCAGCGGATTGCCCAATGCCTCGAAGCCGCCCTGGTGCAGCAGCGCCAGCAGCAGGCTGGACATGCAGGCCACCCCCATGGCGCCGCCCAAGGCGCGGAACAGGTTGGTGGTGCTGGTGGCGACGCCGATGTCCTTGAGCTCCACCGCACTCTGGGTTCCCACCAAGGACGTAGGGAACTGCAAGCCGCAGGCAATCCCTGTCAACAGCATGAACACCGCGCCGAGCAGCGCCGATTGTGGTGGTGTGAGGGCCATGCCGAGGATGGCCAGCGGCATCAGTAAGAAACCGATAAGGATTTGCGGGCGATAGCGACCTGTGCGGCTGGTCAGGCGCCCACCCGTGAAGGCGCCCAGGGGCAGGCCCATCGCCAGCGGCAACAGGTACAGCGCGGCGCTGTCGGCGCCTGCGCCGGTGATGCTCTGGTAGCGCAGAGGCATCAGCATGGTCAGCGAGATCGATTGGAAGCTGGCAAAGAAGATCGCGCACCAGCACAGCACTGCAGTGCGGTTGCCGAACAACTTGAGCGGCAACAGCGGCTCTGGGCAGCGCCGTTCATGGCCGATGAACAACACAAGGCCCAGCAGGGCACCGCCCAGCAGTGCCAGCACCGGCGGCGATAGCCAGGCGTTGCCCTGACCGACCAAGGTGATACCCAGCAGCAGGCTGCCCAGGCCCAGGATCAGCAGCAGCGCACCGAGGTAATCCACCTGGGCCTCTCGGCGCTGTACCGGCATGCCGGCCAGGGCGCGGCGGATCGCCCACAGGGCGAACAGGCCCAGGGGCAGGTTGATCCAGAACACCCAGCGCCAGGACAGGTACTCGGTCAGCCAGCCGCCGAGCACCGGTCCGGCGACGCTGGCCAGGGCGTACATGCTGCTGAAATAGCCCTGATAGCGGCCGCGCTCGCGAGGCGGCACGAAGTCGCCAATGATCGCCTGGCTCACCGAAACCATGCCCCCCGCGCCAATCCCTTGGATCACCCGTGCCAGTACCAGTTGCTGCATGTCCTGGGCCAGGGCGCAGGCCACCGAAGCCAGCGTGAACAGGGCCGTGCCGGTGAGGATCATGCGCCGCCGGCCATACAGGTCGCCGAGCTTGCCGTAAATCGGCACGGCGATGGTCATGGCTACCATGTAACCGGAGATGACCCAGGCCAGCAGACCGACATCGTTGAACTGTGCGGAAATCGCCGGCATGGACACGGCGACGATGGTCTGGTCCAGCGCGCCGAGAAAAATCGCCAGCATCAGGGCGGTGAGGACTGTGCGCAGGACAGTAGGGGGCAGGGCGGCAGTCACGGAAATACCTTGTCGTGGTCGCTGTCTGGGGAGGTTGGCCGCGCCTTAGCCACGCGCGGAGCAAGGCCGCATTGTAGCTGAGTTACGTAGCTACCTATGTACTATGCGCATCCCCTATGCAAGATCGGCATTGGCGCATCCATCCAGTAGCGCATGGCCGCGTGATATCGTGATCCGACCGCAACGGCTGAAATCCGGGCTTTGCACCAGCATGGTGCAGCCATTTGCGTGCGGATTTCATGCTGCTGTATCCCACACCTTCTATTCCTCTGCCTGCATGTCGAGCATGACCGCCCTGATGGCGACGGTTGGAACAGGTCAGGTAGACCCGATTCAAGGGTCGGTAGTCAGCCCGTTCAAATTTCCTGTTATTGCGGAGTGATCATGCCCAAGGCTTCCCACCACGATCTGCGTTTTGCCTTCCGCGAACTGCTTGCGTCCGGTTCGTGCTATCACACCGCATCGGTGTTCGACCCCATGTCGGCCCGCATCGCCGCTGACCTAGGTTTCGAGGTCGGTATCCTTGGTGGTTCGGTGGCCTCGTTGCAGGTGCTGGCTGCGCCGGACTTTGCCCTGATCACCCTGAGCGAGTTCGTCGAGCAGGCCACCCGCATTGGCCGTGTCGCACAGTTGCCGGTGATCGCCGACGCCGACCACGGCTATGGTAATGCGCTCAACGTCATGCGCACGGTGATCGAGCTGGAGCGCGCCGGTGTCGCCGCGCTGACCATTGAGGACACCCTGCTGCCGGCCCAGTTCGGTCGCAAGTCCACCGACCTGATTTCAGTGGAGGAGGGCGTCGGCAAGATCCGTGCGGCCATCGAGGCGCGGGTTGACTCGGCGCTGTCGATCATCGCCCGGACCAACGCCGGCGTGCTGTCGACCGAGCAAATCATCCATCGCACCCAGAGCTACCAGAAGGCCGGTGCCGACGGTATCTGCATGGTAGGCGTCAAGGATTTCGATCAACTGGAGCAGATCGCCGAGCACTTGACGGTGCCCCTGATGCTGGTCAGCTACGGCAACCCGAACCTGCGTGACGATGCGCGTCTGGCGAGCCTGGGGGTGCGAATCGTGGTCGATGGCCATGCCGCCTACTTCGCCGCCATCAAAGCCACCTATGACTGTCTGCGCCTTCAGCGCGGGCAGCAGAACAAATCCGACAACCTCAACGCGACCGAGCTCTCCCATACCTATACCCAACCTGAGGATTACATCCGTTGGGCCAAGGAGTACATGAGCGTCGAAGAGTGATCGGCGACTGACTCGGCGCAGCCGCCTGCAGGTCAGAGGTCTTCATCCCACTGCGGCTCATCGGTGAACCGCTGCGCGAGAAAATCCAGCATGCTGCGCAGGGTTGCCGGCATGTGCTTGCGCGAGGTGTACACCGCATTCAGGCTCAACTCGCGCGGGCGCGCCTCGGGCAGCAGCCGAACCAGTTCTCCACTGCGTAGCGCTCCTGCCGCCTGGTAGGTCGGCAGCATGGCGATGCCGGCACCGGCCAGCGCGGCCTTCTGCAAGGTCATGGCCTCGTTAGCGCTGATGTTGCCTTGCACCGGCACGGCCACGTGTCGGCCCCCGACCTCGAACTGCCACAGGCTATGCCCGAAGTAGGCGTGGGTCAGGCAATTGTGCTGGCTCAGTTCCTCGACCTGCTGCGGCATGCCATGTTCGGCCAGGTACTTCGGCGCGGCGCATACCACCGAGCGACACACTGTCAGGCGCCGGGCGATCAGGTTCGGGTCCAGGTCGTTGCTGGTGCGGATCGCCAGGTCGATGCGTTCGTCCACCAGGTTGACCGTGCGATCGAGCATCTGCAGTTCGACCTTCACTCCCGGGTAACGCCGCACGTAGTCGGCCACCGCATCCACCAACTGGGCCTGGCCAAACGAGGTGCTGACGCTGATGCGCAGCTCGCCGCGTGGCGCGTCGTCCGGCTGGCGTACAGCGGCCTGCAGATCACCGGCCAGCTCCAGCAACTGGCGACAGCGCGGCAGGGTTTGCTGGCCAGCGGCGGTGAGGCTGAGCTTGCGTGTGGTGCGCTGCATCAGACGCGTGCCGACCCAGTCTTCCAGTTCCGCCAGATAGCGCGACACCACAGGCCGCGAGAGTTGCAGATGGTCTGCCGCGGCTGACTGACTGCCCAGGTCGACCACGGTGACGAAGACGCGCATGGCGTTTAGACGGTCCATATTTGTCCGGTTTCAGAAACAAACTATCTCTGAGCATCGCATTTTTTGTGATGGATCGGGCAACTATGCTGTTGCTCATTCTCCCTTTCACAGGAATGTCCGATGTCGCTCATCTCCACCCTGCGCGGTCTGGTACTGGCCAGCCTCGCCCTGGCTGGCCAGGCACTGGCCGCCGAGCCCCTTCACCTTGAGGTGTACAACCCAGGCCATGATGCGATCTTCCCGGTCAGCTCGGTGATCGTCAGTGGCAAGCACGATGCCATCCTGGTGGACGCCCAGTTCGGCAAGGCCCAGGCCGAGCAACTGGTCCAGCGCCTCAAGGCTGGTGGCAAGCGATTGACCACCATCTATGTCAGCCATGGCGATCCGGACTATTACTTTGGGCTGGACACCCTGACGCGTGCGTTTCCCCAGGCTCGAGTGGTCGCCTCGGCCGCCACTGTGGAGCATATCCGCAAGACCATGGACGCCAAGCTGGACTACTGGGGCCCGCAAATGGGCAGCGACAGGCCCGCGAAACTGGTCGTGCCGCAGGTGCTGGTGGGGGATCGCCTGGCGCTGGAAGGGCAGACGCTGGAAGTCGTCGGTCTCGATGGGCCACAGCCAGACCGTAGTTTCGTGTGGATTCCCTCGATCAAGGCTGTGGTCGGTGGCGTGGTCGTGGCCGAGCACATTCATGTCTGGATGGCCGACACCCAGACCGCCCAGTCCCATGCCGATTGGCTCGCCACCCTCGAGCGCATCGAGCGGCTCGCTCCGCGCACGGTGATCCCTGGCCACTACCTCGGGCAGAGCAGCCGCTCGCTGGACGCAGTACGTTTCACCGCCGGTTACATCCGCGCCTTCGACGCCGAAGCCGCCAAGGCCGCCAATGCCGATGCGCTGATCAAGGCGATGGAACAGCGGTATCCAAAGCTGGGCGACGCCAGTTCGCTGGAGCTCAGCGCCAAGGTCGCCAAGGGCGAAATGCAGTGGTAATTCTTTTCAACTGATGGAGTGTTTCCCATGAGCAAGATCGCAATCATCGGTGCCACCGGTCGTGCCGGCAGCCAGTTGCTGGAAGAGGCCCTGCGCCGCGGCCATCAGGTTGTGGCCATCGCCCGTGCCCCGTCGAAGCTGGAGGGGCGTGAAGGCGTTACCACCAAGGCGCTGGACGCCAAGGACAGTGCAGCCCTGCAGGCCGCCGTTACCGGGACGGACGCCGTGCTGAGCGCGGCGCATTTCGCGACGATCGAGCCCCAGGCGATCATCGAACCGGTCAAACGTGCGGGCGTGGCCCGCTTGCTGGTGGTGGGCGGTGCCGGCAGCCTGCTGCTGCCCTCCGGGCAACGGGTCATCGACAGCCCGGACTTCCCCGAAGCCTACAAGGCCGAAGCCAGTGCCGGCGTGCGCTTTCTCGACGCACTGCGCCAGACATCGGGCCTGGATTGGACCTTCCTCTCGCCCTCGGCGGAGTTCGTCGAAGGTGCACGCAGCGGGCACTACCGCTTGGGCAAGGATCAGTTGCTGGTCGGTGCCGATGGCCGGAGCTGGATCACCTTCGCCGACTACGCTATCGCAATGATCGACGAACTGGAGACACCGGCCCATTCACGGGCGCGTTTCACGGTGGGGTACTGAGTCGTCTGGTCTGGCCTGTGCCTGGAGCCAGTCCAGCAATTCGACCAACCCCGGCGGCAGGCTCCGGGCAGGGCTGACCAGGTAATAGCCTTTGCCCGTGAGCACCTTCAGCCCGAACGGCATGCATAGCCTGCCACTGCGCAGGTCATCACCGACCAATGCCCAATCGCCGATCGCGACTCCCGTGCCCTGGGACGCCATGGCCATCGCCATGTCCAGCGTCTCGAAATGCTGGCGCGGCCCATTGAGTTCGACATGGGCACCTGCCGCCTGCAGCCACAGGCGCCAGTCGTGCTCGTCCCGTGACGGATGCAGCAGCATGTGACGGGATAGGTCTTCGAGCTGCGCCAGCGGCAACTGCCCCTCGAGCAGCGAGGGCGCACACACCGGCGTCAGTTGCTCATCGAACAGCTTGCGTACTTGCAGTCCCCCGTTGGGCAGTGCGCCGTACACCACGGCGGCGTCGAAGCCCTCGCGACGGAAATCCACGCCATGCTGCACCGTGGTGGTCAGCTCCACCGGCACGTCCGGACGCAGTGCCTGCCATTCCATCAGCCGCGGCAGCAACCAGCGCATGACGCAGGTGGGCGCTTTGAGCTGCAGCGTGGCACTGTGGCGGCCGACCTCGCGCACACCCTGTTCGATCAGGGCAAAAATCTGCTGCACCCGCGGCAGCCAGTCCTGGCCTTCACGGGTCAGGCTCAGGCCACGCGCCTGGCGCTGGAACAGCGCATAGCCCAGGTGCTCTTCAAGCCCGGCGATCTGCCGGCTGACCGCGCCTTGAGTGATGTGTAACTGCTGGGCTGCCCGGGTGAAGTTGCAGTGCTGGGCAGTGATCAGGAAGGTGTGCAGGGCGGGGAGGGGCGGGAGGCGTTTCATCGACGTGAGCCATGATCCTGAGACATGGCTAGTATGTGTTTTTTTGCATTGTGGCGATAGCCGCGCCTTGGTTCCATAAACACAGATTTTCAACAAGAACCAGGGTGAATCCGATGGCAACCTGCGGCGAAGTATTGGTCAATCTCCTCGAAGGCTATGGCGTGGACCATGTCTTCGGGATTCCGGGCGTGCATACCGTGGAGCTCTATCGTGGCCTCGCGGGTTCCTCCATCCGTCACATCACCCCTCGTCATGAACAGGGCGCAGGGTTCATGGCCGACGGCTATGCCCGTACCCGCGGCAAGCCCGGGGTCTGCTTCATCATCACCGGCCCGGGCATGACCAACATCACTACAGCCATGGGCCAGGCCTACGCCGACTCGATCCCGATGCTGGTGATTTCCAGCGTGCAGTCCCGGGACCAGCTCGGCGGTGGTCGCGGCAAGCTGCATGAACTGCCCAACCAGGGCGCGTTGGTTGCCGGCGTGGCGGCGTTTTCCCACACCCTGATGAGCGCTGACGACCTGCCGCAGGTGCTGGCGCGCGCCTTCGCGGTGTTCGAGGGCGCACGTCCTCGGCCTGTGCATATCGAGATCCCCCTGGATGTGCTGGTCGAGCCCGCCGACCACCTGTTGCCGGCGCGGCCTGTACGCACCGCTCGTGCGGGGGCAGCGCCCCGGACTGTGGCGCTGATGGCCGAGCGCCTGGCCAAGGCCCAGCGTCCGCTGATCCTGGCCGGTGGCGGTGCGCTGGCGGCAGGCCCTGCACTGGCGGCGCTTGCCGAGCACCTGCAGGCACCGGTGGCCCTGACCATCAACGCCAAGGGCCTGTTGCCGGCCAGCCATCCATTGCAGATCGGCTCGACCCAATCGCTGGTCGCGACGCGCGCGTTGGTGGCGGAGGCCGATGTGGTGCTGGCCATCGGCACTGAGCTGGCTGAAACCGACTATGACGTGACGTTCAAGGGCGGCTTCGAAATCCCGGGCAGCTTGCTGCGCATCGACATCGATCCTGACCAGACCGTGCGTAACTACCTGCCGGAGCTGGCGCTCGTCGCTGACGCCGAACAAGCCGCCGAGGCGCTGCTGGCTGCCTTGCAAGCGCTGCCTCGACCGGCGCTGGACGCAACCTGGGGCAGTGCCCGCGCCGCGCGCCTGCGCAAGGACCTGGCCAGCACCTGGGACCAGCCGACCCTGAGTCAGACCCGTCTACTCACCGGCATTCTCGAGGCCCTGCCTACGGCAATCCTGGTGGGCGACTCGACCCAACCGGTGTACACCGGCAACCTCACGCTGGACATGTCCCAACCACGGCGCTGGTTCAACGCCTCGACCGGCTACGGCACCCTGGGCTACGCCTTGCCGGCCGCCATGGGCGCCTGGCTCGGCAGCGCCGAAGACGCAGCGGACCGTTCGCCCGCGGTTTGCCTGATCGGCGATGGCGGCCTGCAGTTCACCCTGCCGGAGCTCGCCAGCGCGGTGGAGGCCCAGGTGCCGTTGATCGTACTGCTGTGGAATAACCAGGGGTACGAGGAAATCAAGAAGTACATGGTCAACCGGGCCATTGAGCCGGTGGGTGTGGATATCCATACCCCGGACTTCATCGGTGTGGCCCAGGCGCTGGGCGCGGCGGCATGCAATGTGGGCGATGTGACGCAGTTGCAGGCGGCGTTGCAGGAGGCAGTCGAGCGCAAGGGACCGACCTTGATCCAGGTCGATCAGGCGCAGTGGCAAGCGGCAGTGGTGGGCTGAAGGCTTAAAAACCGCGCGCACCCTGTAGGAGCGGCATCTTGTGCCGCGAAAGGGGCGCGCAGCGGCCCCAGGATAATGGGCCGGGCGCGGTGGCATTGGGGCTGCGTTGCAGTCCATCGCAGGCGTCGCCAGCTCCTAAATGGATTGCGTTGTACCTGTAGGAGCGGCCTTCCTTGTGCCAGAGGTCAGTTGGCGTTGGCGCGCAGCCGCGCCACGTCCCGAATTGGCGGTGCCCCATACAGGCGGCTGTATTCACGGCTGAACTGCGAGGGGCTTTCATAACCCACCCGATACCCCGCCACGGCGGCTTCCAGTCCGTCATTGAGCATCAGCCGACGGGCTTCCTGCAGGCGCAGCTGTTTCTGGTACTGCAAAGGGCTCATCGAGGTCACGGCCTTGAACCTGTGGTGCAAGGTCGAGGTGCTGAGGTTCACTTCCCGCGCCAGGTCTTCGATGCGCAGCGGCTGCTGATAGTGGCGGTTGAGCCAAGTGATGGCTTGGCAGACGCGGTGGGTCTGGCTGTTGGCCAGGGCGATTTCATACAGGCGATGGCCCTGCGGGCCGCGCAGCAACCGGTAGAGAATCTCGCGGCGAATCAGTGGGGCCAACACCGGGATGTCCCTTGGAGAATCGAGCAACCGGAGCAGGCGCAGCAAGGCGTCGAGCAACTGCGGATCGGTCCTTTCCACATACAGGCCCCGCCCGGACGGCAGGTTGGGCACCATCATCGGGCTGCTTTCGGCGATCAACTGGCTGATCTGCGCCGGATCGATGTCCATGCGAAAGCCCAGGCTCGGGTTCTCGGGGCTGGCTTCGAGCAGCGCACCGCTGATCGGCAATGTCACCGACACCACCATGTAATGCAGTGGATCATAGGCGTAGCGCTCATCGCCCAGGAACAAGGTCTTGCTGCCCTGGGCCAGGACGCACAAGGCCGGCTGCGCCAGGGCCGGCATCGAGCGCACGCTTTCGCGGTAGCGGACCAGGTACAGGTCATCGATGGCCGATGCCGGACCATAAGGCTCGCCAGCATGGCGGCTAATCAGGTCGGCCAGCTCCTGGCGCTGGGCCTCGAGGGTGGGTTCCAAGGGTGTTGCGGGCATGGCGGTTTCCTCTGCTGACCGACGCAGCATAGGTTTGGGCAATGACAGGCGCTAGTCGAAAGCTGCCGCTCGATTGCCTGATCCTGCCG